>NZ_JBSFWJ010000063.1:0-37785 GCF_053592695.1 Saccharopolyspora sp. NPDC002578
CGTCTTCTCGCTGCGGGATCTTTTTCCCGAGTGGCTCCGCCACGAGGGAAAAGCTCCTCGCGAGAAGACGACTGAGAACCCGCGGCGGTGCCGGTTGCTCTGGTGGTCGCTGCTCAGCGGCTTCGCCGCTGACAGGACGACGATCAACGACCCCGCTCACCTGGACGGGCAAGATCAAAGCAGGTGGTCAGAGTCCGTCGGCGGGGGCGTTGCCCGCGCCCCTTCCTCGCAGCAGCGCGGTCTCGGTCGCTGCGCTGAGCCCGGCTTCGCGTGGGCGGTCGAGGCCCAGCGCGCGTTCGGTTTCCAGCGCCGCGCGGGCGGTGTCGCCGAGCGGTCTGATCCGCAGCCCGGCGGCGAGCGAGGGCGCGGCGTCGCGGCTGACGAAGCCGTGGTGCGTCGCCGGGGCCCACAGCGGGAAGGAGTCCGGCCCGGCCCAGCGCGCGACGCCCGCCGCGTCCAGCGCCGCGGCGTCGACCGGCACGAAATCGGTGCCGGGCGGCGCGACGGCCGCGGCGATCCCGTCGAGCAGGGAGCCGAGGTCGGTGACGGGCGCGATGCCGTCGAAGGTGCCGGTCAGGCCGGTTTCGGCGGCCAGCACGATCCAGTCGGCGAGGTCGCGCACGTCGATGTGCTGGATCGGCTGCTCGCGCGGCGGTACCGGGATGCGACCGCCGCGGCTGATCCGGTTCACCCAGTACCCGAAGCGGTCCTTGACGTCGCCGGGCCCGGTGATCAGCCCGGGGCGCACGAGGAACGCCCGATCGCCGAGGGCGGCGCGCACCGCGTCCTCGCAGGCCACCTTGGTCCCGCCGTAAGCGGTGACCGGGTCGGTGCCGGGCTCGACCACTTCCAGCGGTGCCAGCAGGTCGGCGTCCGTGCTCCGGCCGGGCGTCTCGGTGTCCGTGTAGACGTTGATGGAGGACACGAAGGTCCAGTGCGCGGTGCCCGCGCCGAACGCCGCCAGCGCCCGCGCCACCCAGGGCAGCGACATGGTGGCGACGTCGACGACCGAGTCGAAGCGTTCCCCGGCGAGTTCGCGCAGCCCGCCGGGATCGTCCCGGTCGACGGGGACCAGCGCGGCACCGGCCGGGACCGTTCCGCTGGTGCCGCGCGCGGCGCAGGTCACGTCGTGGCCGCGGTGCACGGCCGTCGCCGCCACTTCGCGGGAGAGGAATAGCGTGCCGCCCAGAATCAGCATTTTCATGATTCGAGACTGCCATTCGGGTGAGACCGGGGATACACGTATCGCTGGGAGCGGAAAAATGGTGGTCGGGGGCTTCTCGTTGCGCCGCTGCTGGGGGGAGTGCGGCGCAACGAGAAGCGTTCCGGAGATTCCGCCGGGGGGTGGGCGGAATCCCCGCCGCCCCGCGTCGCGCGGAAGGGGGAGGTCGCGCGCCTGCGGTGGCGGATCTGCCCGGCCTGTTCGAGCGCGAGGCCGGGAGCTGGTGGTTCGTGCCTGGTGAGTGGTCGGGCGTCGGCGTCTCGGTCCGCCGTCCGTGGTTCGTCGGGTGCGGTGGCCGTGGATCGTGGCGGCGGTGTTTCCGGCTGCTACGTGTAAGACGTGCGAACCCCGGTGAATGTTCCGCGAAATCGGGGAGAAGTGTGCGAGGACACAGCGCCGAAAAGCGTTCCGGATAATCGTGCTGAATTCGGCTGAGTAGCGCTACTCAAAATGCTGGACCCCATTTATCCGCGCATCGCCCGATCGGGTCAGGCGCGGGCGCGCGGCACCCGCGCGCCCGCCTGACCACGCGCCTGCGCGGTCCGGGGTGTGGCGCACGGCGCTTCCGGTGCACCTGTCTGCGAGGGCGAACCCGCAGCTCAGTTACCCTTTGCAGGTACTGCTGGACATCCATCGCTGCTCTGCACGGAGCAGCTGGATCTGCACGAATCCGGGAGCATCGCCCGTGGCCCGAGTCGTCGTCGACGTCATGCCCAAGCAGGAGATCCTCGATCCGCAGGGTCAGGCGGTGGCCACCGCGCTGCCCCGGCTCGGTTTCGCGGGCATCTCCGAAGTCCGCCAGGGGAAGCGGTTCGAGCTGGAGGTCGCCGACGACGTCGACGACGCCACGCTCGCCCAGATCGCCGAAACGCTGCTCGCCAACCCCGTGATCGAGGACTTCGCCGTCCGCAGGGTGGAAGCATGAGCGATTTCGGGCCCACTTCAGCCCTGCGCAACCGCGCCTCAGGGGAACGTGACGCAAGCCGGCCACGAGAAACCGCGACACGCGAGGTCCGGCCGGGCGCAACCACCACTGCGAATCGCGGAGAGGCGGTACCGGCATGAGCGCGAAGATCGGTGTCATCACCTTCCCCGGCACGCTCGATGACGTGGACGCCCAGCGTGCCGCGCGCCGGGCCGGTGCCGAAGCGGTCCCGCTGTGGCACGCCGACGCGGACCTGCGCGGCGTGGACGCGGTGATCGTGCCCGGCGGGTTCTCCTACGGGGACTACCTGCGCTGCGGCGCCATCGCGAAGTTCGCCCCGGTGATGGGCGAGGTGGTGCGCGCCGCCGGGCAGGGCATGCCGGTGCTCGGCATCTGCAACGGCTTCCAGATCCTCTGCGAGGCAGGCCTGCTGCCGGGTGCGCTGACCCGCAACTCGGCGCTGCACTTCGTGTGCCGCGACCAGTGGCTGAAGGTGGAGAACAACACCTCCGCGTGGACGTCCCGCTACGACGCGGGCGCCGAGCTGCTGGTGCCGCTGAAGTCCGGTGAGGGCGCCTACATGGCCGACGCGGCCGTGCTCGACGAGCTCGAAGGCGAAGGCCGCGTGCTGTTCCGCTACGCCGGGGACGACCCGAACGGGTCGCTGCGCGGGATCGCGGGCATCACCGACGCCCGCGGCCGGGTCGCGGGCCTCATGCCGCACCCCGAGCACGCCATCGACCCGCTGACCGGGCCCACCGACGACGGCCTCGGCATGTTCCTGTCCGTTCTCGACGTACTGGTGGCAGCGTGAGCAACAACCCCGAAGACGCGACCGCGGCGGCGGTGAGCGCCGTCGCCGACGGGCCGGAGAGCGACCCGGTCGCCGAGCGCCCGGAACTGGACACCGTGGGCATCGCGAAGTCCTCCCCGGAGCTCGACCAGCCGTACCGCGAACTCGGCCTGAAGGACGACGAGTACCAGCGCATCCGCGAGATCCTGGGCCGCCGCCCCACCGACGCCGAACTGGCGATGTACTCGGTGATGTGGAGCGAGCACTGCTCGTACAAGTCCTCGAAGGTGCACCTGAAGTACTTCGGCGAGACCACGACGCCGGAGATGCGGGAGAAGATGCTGGCGGGCATCGGCGAGAACGCCGGTGTGGTCGACATCGGTGACGGCTGGGCCGTCACGTTCAAGCTGGAATCGCACAACCACCCGTCGTACGTGGAGCCCTACCAGGGCGCGGCCACGGGCGTCGGCGGCATCGTCCGCGACATCATGGCGATGGGTGCTCGGCCGGTCGCGGTGGCGGACCCGCTGCGCTTCGGCCCGGCGGACGCCCCGGACACCCGCCGGGTGCTGCCCGGCGTGGTCGCGGGCGTCGGCGGCTACGGCAACTGCCTGGGCCTGCCGAACATCGGCGGCGAGGTCGTCTTCGACGAGTCCTACGCGGGCAATCCGCTGGTCAACGCCATGTGCGTCGGCGTGATGAAGACCGAGGACCTGCACCTGGCGCACGCCAGCGGCACGGGCAACAAGATCATCCTGTTCGGTGCGCGCACCGGTCTCGACGGCATCGGCGGCGTGTCCGTGCTGGCTTCGGAGACCTTCGACGACGCCGAAGGCGGGACTGGTCGCAAGAAGCTCCCGAGCGTGCAGGTCGGCGACCCGTTCACCGAGAAGATCCTCATCGAGTGCTGCCTGGAGCTGTACCACTCGGGCCTGGTCGTGGGCATCCAGGACTTGGGCGGCGCGGGCCTGTCCTGCGCGACCTCCGAGCTGGCGTCGGCCGGTGACGGCGGCATGCGCGTCGACCTGGACCTGGTGCCGCTGCGCGCGGAGGGCATGAACCCGGCGGAGGTGCTCTCCAGCGAGTCGCAGGAGCGCATGTGCGCCGTCGTGCGTCCGGAGGACGTGGACGCCTTCATGAAGGTCTGCGAGAAGTGGGACGCCCTGGCCACGGTGATCGGCGAGGTCACCGACGGGGACAACCTGGAGATCTACTGGCACGACGAGCTCGTCGTGGACGTGCCGCCGCGCACCGTCGCCCACGAGGGCCCGGTCTACGAGCGCCCGGTGCAGCGCCCCGGTGAGCAGGACCTGATCGCCGCGGACAACGCGAACACCCTCGCCCGCCCGTCCACCGCGGACGAGCTGCGGGACACGGTGCTGAAGATGGCGGCCTCGCCGAACCTGTGCTCCCGCGAGTGGGTCACCGACCAGTACGACAGGTACGTGCGGGGCAACACGGTGCTCGCGCAGCCGTCGGACGGCGGTGTGCTGCGCATCGACGAGGAGACGGGCCGCGGCGTCGCCATCGCCACGGACTGCAACGCCCGCTACACGCGGCTGGACCCGTACGCGGGCGCGCAGCTGGCGCTGGCGGAGGCGTACCGCAACGTCGCGGTGACCGGCGCGACCCCGATGGCGGTGACGAACTGCCTGAACTTCGGTTCGCCGGAGGACCCGGGCGTGATGTGGCAGTTCCAGCAGGCGGTGCGCGGTCTCGCCGACGCGTGCGTGGAGCTGGGCATCCCGGTGACGGGCGGCAACGTCAGCTTCTACAACCAGACCGGCAGCCAGCCGATCCTGCCGACTCCGGTGGTGGGCGTGCTGGGCACGATCGACGACGTGACCCGTCGCATCCCCACCGGCATCGGGGGCGAGGAGGGCGAGACGCTGCTGCTGCTCGGGGACACCCGCGAGGAGTTCGGCGGCTCGGAGTGGGCGCGCGTCGCGCACGGCCACCTCGGCGGCACCCCGCCGAAGGTCGACCTGGCGCGGGAGAAGCTGCTCGCGGACGTGCTGCTCGCCGGTTCCCGCGACGGCATGATCTCCGCCGCGCACGACCTGTCCGAGGGCGGGCTGGCGCAGGCGCTGGTGGAGACCGCGCTGATCGGTGAGTGCGGTGCCCGCGTGATCCTGCCCGAGGGCGCGGACCCGTTCGTGGCGCTGTTCTCGGAGTCCTCGGGGCGCGTGCTGGTGGCGGTGCCGCGCAGCGAGGAGCTGCGGTTCACCGAGATGTGCGCGGCGCGGGAGCTGCCCTGCGCGAAGGTCGGCGTGGCCGACGCGGGTTCGTCGAGCCTGGACATCCAGGACATCGCCGACATCCCGCTGACGGAGCTCCGCGCGGCCTGGGAAGGCACCCTCCCGGCCCTGTTCGGCTGACGCACCAACGGAAACGGCCCGTTCTCACCGCACCGGCGGGAGAACGGGCCGTTTTTCGTTCAGCGCCCGTAGCGGCCGGTCTTGATGGCTGCGAGGAAGGCGGACCACTGCGGGGAAGTGATGCGAAGGGTTCCGCCGTCGCGGTCCTTCGTGTCGCGCACCCCGGCGAGTCCCGGCGCGCCGCCGACTTCGACGCAGGTCTGCGTGGCGCTGGTGCGAGTGCTGGTGCGCCATCCGCTGATCTCGGTGGAAGTCACGTTCTCTCCTTGTCCCACTTGCGGCCGTGGTGGCTCAGGAGCTCGACGGACTCGTCGGCGCTGAGCGCGCAGGTGAGAACGGTATCCCGCAGCCTGCTATAAGCGGAAATGTCTTCACGTTTGTCCAAGAATGCGCTGGAGCTGTGGTGTTCCAGGTGCACGATCGACGGCGCCTTGGCGTACTCGTAGAACACGAACGGTCCGTCGATTCCCGGATGCACTCCCAACGGCAAGATCCGGATCGTGACGTTCGGCCGGCTCGCCATCTCGACGAGGTGGCGAAGCTGCTCGGCCATCACTTCAGGTGACCCGGCCGGACGGATCAACACGGCTTCGTCGATCAGTGCCACCAGCTCAGCCGGGGCTCGCCGCCGAGTGACGACGTCCTGGCGTCCGAGTCGAATGGCTACGCGAGTCTCGGCGTCGGCGGCGGCCACGCCTCCACCGAGCATGAGCGCCCGCGTGTACTCGGCGGTCTGCAACAAGCCCGGGACTACAGCGATGTTCAACTCGGTGATGCGGCGTGCATCCCGCTCGAACCCGAGTACTGCGGTGAGCTGGTTGGAGAGCCCGGACGACGCCGTGGTCTCCCACCAGCCCGGCTGGTCCAGCTCGCGTGCCATTCCGAGCAGTCGATCGCGATCCTCGCCGGTCACGTCGATGATGGCCAGAACGGCAGCAAGATCTGCCTCCGTGATCGCCCGCTCGCCGCTTTCGACGCGGGACATCGTGGCTTTCGACCAGCCGAGGCGCTTCGCCACGGCTTGGGCTTCCCAGCCGGCCGTCTTCCGCGCTTCCCGGATCTCGGCAGCCAAAGCACGTGTTCGCGCACCACTCGCCATGTGCCGAGCGTAGATCGATGACCACGCGCCGCGGTTCTTCCCCCTATCGGATCATGGACAACTAGTTTCTGAAACTGGCATCTTTTACTGAAACCAGGAGGTGATCGATGGAAGGCGAGATCTGGGCCGCGTCCTGCGGGCCGGTGGATTCGAGATGGCACGTGGTGCGGCGAACCGACGGCGGCGCGCTTCCCGCCGCGTGCGGTGCTTTCGTCTACGGGCCGCTGCACCTGCGGCGCGGCGCTTCGCCGGACGGGACCTTCGACCGCGATGCCTGCCGGGACTGCGCGGCGGTGTCCGATGGCTGACTCCGATCGGCACTTCTGGCGCCCCAGCGGGGATTTCCTCCGGCACGCCTTTCGAGGCCGGCGGTGGTGCGGGCAGTCCTCGGCCGCGTCGGTGTGCGGAGCACAGGTCGAGCTAGCGGCGGATCCGTCCGAATCGGACTGGGTGTTCGCGCCCACCTGCGAGACGTGCAACTCCGTGCTGCGCGGGGAACTCCCCAAGCCGGAGCCGGGCCTGTTCGGCTAGCAGAGCTCCGGGGTCGAGCGGCCTCCCCTTCCTCCGCCTCGCCCCGGAACGGCCTCCCGCTGCCGCGACGTCGGTACCCCGACCCGGCGGAACGCGCGCGGGAGGCCGAGCGGGGGCGCGCCGCCCACACCCGGTGCGCCCCCGCTCCCACGCCGACGTGCCCCCCGCGCGCCGGTGTGCGCGGGTACGACGTCGCTGAGCGGCCGACGTTGCGCCGCTGTGGTTCATCGCATAGCCGAGCATCCTGCGCGGCGCGCGGACGTCTTGTGGGTCAAGAAGTCCGATCGAGCCAGGAGGCAGACCATGAAGCTCACCCGCACCCTCGCCGCCACCGCCGTCGCGGGCGTCGCGCTCGGCCTGTCCGGCCTGACCGCCGGTTCCGCGCTGGCCAACCCCAGCGACACCCTGTGCACCAGCGACGACGTGAACATCGAGGTGACCAGGGACCTCGCCGACCCGGGCGAGTACGAGGCGTTCCTGGTCAAGTACACCGCCGCGACCCCCGAGACCAACTGCAAGCTGGAAGGCGGCTCCGCCGACTTCGCCTTCTTCGACGGCGCGGACAAGATCAAGGGCGTCGAGGTGCAGGTCGACCACGGCCCGAACGAGCCCGTGAACGTGGACGGGAGCCTGTTCGGGATCTCCCGGATCGCGCAGAAGGTCGACGCCCCGGCCAACCCGGCCGTGCCCAGCACCGTCGAGTTCAACCTCCCCGGCATCCCGGACGGCCCGGCCGCGCACGAGATCGCCGCCTGGCCCGCCGGTGAGCCCATCAAGGGCGACGTGCTGATCGCCACCCCCATCAGCCAGAGCGCCGCCGAGTGACGCGCCCCCGCGCGAGGTGAAAGCCCCGTTCGCCCGAGGACATCGGTCGAACGGGGCTTTCCCGCGGATCAGCAGCCCTTGATCATCTTCTGGATGGAGCCGCTGAGGCCGTGGTTGAACTCCTTGCTGCTCTTCTTGCCTGCCGGCATCGACAGGCACTCCAGCCAGGTGTTCTCCGCGTCGGCCAGCTGCACCGAGACCTTCGCCGTCGTCGAGCAGTGGTTGTTGAAGTACACGCGGGTGTTGATGGTGCCGGTCGACCAGGACAGGTTCGCCTTGCCGCCCTTGCACGTCACCGAGTAGCTGTGGTCGGCCTTGGTGGTCACGTCCGGAGCGGCCGAGGCGGGCGCGACGAGCAGCGCCATGCAGGCGGCGGTGGCCGCGGTGGTTCCGGTGACGAGGCGGAAAGCCTTCGAGCGCATGAGATGTCCTCCCAGTTCGGGCCGATCCCTACCGGCCGTGTCATCAACGGCGCTCCACCCCCGGAGCACCGCTCGACGACGACGCTAGGCACCGCGGCAGCCGCGCTTCCAGCCAACATTGGGCGCGGTCGATCCTTGGCCGCGGGCCAATGACCCGCCCGCGCCGCGAACAATGCGCACAATGCGCTGACCTGGTGAGATGCTCGCGCGCCGGTGTTCAGATCCGGCGGAGCCCGTCGACGAGCAGGCCCACCACGTGGCGCGCGTCGTAGCGCGGATCGGTGCCCGCGCCGATGCAGAGGTTCCCGACGCCGCGCATGAGCTCCAGAGCCCGCACGTCGGAGCGGACCTCCCCGGCTGCCTCGGCGGCGGCGATCAGCTCGGCGCACACCGGCACCAGCCGATCCAGGAAGTACGCGTGCAGCGCGTCGAAACCCGCGTTGTCGGAGCGCATCGCGTGCGCCAGCCCGTGCTTGGTGACCAGGAAGTCCACGAACTTCTCGATCCACCGCCGCAGCGCCTCGTACGGAGTCGCGCTGCTCGCCAGCAGTTCCGGGCCCGCTTCCGCGCAGGCATCGACCTGGTGCCGGTACACGGCGATGATCAGGTCCGCGCGCGTCGGGAAGTGGCGGTAGATCGTGCCCACGCCGACGCCAGCCTCCGCCGCGACGTCGCGCACCGGGGCGTCCACACCGGAGGCGACGAAGACCGCGGCGGCGGCGTCGAGCAGCGTCCGCTCGTTGCGCCGCGCGTCCGCCCGCTTCGGCCGGGTCGTGCCCTCGTCCACCGCGCCACTCCTTCCCAGCGCCGCCGGAGCGCTGTTCCGCTTCCCATGGTGGCAGAGCCCGGAACCGCCCAGGTCAGCGCGGCTACTCCCGTTCGGACACGACGGCGGCTTCGCCCAGCAGCGCGTCCAGGTCGGCGTCGGCGCAGGTGACCTCGGCGAACTTCGCCACGCCCTCGAAGCGGCAGCCCGCGAAGCTCACCTGCGAATGCAGCGCCGCACCCCGGAAGTTCGCCACGCCGTGGAAGACCGAGCGGTCGAACACCACCGGTCCGCCGAACTCGACCCCGGCGAACTGGGCCCTGCCGCGGAACACCGCGTCCCGGCAGCGAAACCGGCCGCCCGCGTGGGTGGAGGCAGCGGTCATCCACACCGGGCCCAGCACCTCGCACCGGCTCAGGTTGTTGTCGTGGAACAGCCGCGCGTAGCGCGCCACCAGCGTCCCGATCCGGCGGCCGGAGAGGTCGAAGTACTCCAGCGTCGCGTTCGTGAAGTCCAGGTCGTAGGCGGGAGCGTCCGGCGCCGCCTCCGGGAGCAGGTCGGTGACGAGCCGCTGCGCCGTCAGCCGCACCTGGAGCTCGCGGTCCGCCGCGTTGCGCTCGTCGCGCTCCCACTCACCGCCGTCGTAGCGCGGATGCGCGAACGGCCGCCGCAGGTAGGAGCACAGCACGTCGAGCACCGTCTGGGTGTGGCCGGGCGAGCTGCGGGCCAGCCCCGCCAAGGCGTGCAGCGCGCCCACCCGCACCTGATCCGCCTCGTGGCCGAGCAGTTCCACGGCGCGGGCGAAGCGCTCGTCGGCGATGCGCTCCCGGTCGAGCTCGGTGCGGTCGCCCTCCAGCTCCTGGCGCCGTTCCTCGACGCGGCGGCGCCGGTCGTTGAGCCACAGCGCGTAGAGCGCCACCACCGAACCCGCCGCCAGACCGCCGGTGCGCAGCGCGTCGGCGCCGTTGACCCGGCCGTCGAACACCGGCAGCGCCGCGCTCACGCCGAACAGCGCCAGCGCCGCGAGCGCGATCGTCGCGGCCAGCCCGTACCTACGCATGGGGCTGTACCTGGCGCGCTGCGGCGGAATCCCACTCCGCGGGGAGGGTGGAACCGTCGGCGACCAGCAGATCGTCCAGCAGCGCCTTGGGCGCCGGGGCGCGCAGCCGCAGCTGGATGCCGCCGTCCAGCCGCGCCGAACGCAGGTCCAGCTCGCCGCCGAACTCGACGTCCCGCGCGAACCACGAGCTCGCGCAGCTCATCCGCTTGAGGTCCGCGTTCCGCGCGAACCACGCGCGGTCGAAGTCGCACGGCTCCAGCGTCCGGATCCCGCGCAGCTCCACGGTGCGGTGGAACTCCGCGCCGGTCGCCCTGATCCGGCCCAGGAACACCGAATCCCGGAAGTGCACGCTGCCGTGGAACACCGCGCTGCTGAAGTTCGTGGTGTGCCGGAACCGGCAGCGGTAGGCCGCGATCCGGCCCACCACGCGGTCCGCCAAGTTGAACCGCTCCAGCCAGGCGCGGGTCAGATCGAGGTCGTAGATCGGCGGATTCGGGTCGTCCCGCGTCGGCAGCAGCTCGATGATCAGGCGCTGCGCGGTCTGCCGCGCGTGCCGCTCCCGCTCCAGCTCGGGAGCGATCGACGGCGGCTCGCCCGCGGGCAGCAGCTCCGGCAGCGTCCACTTCGGATGGTCGAACGGGCGGCGCAGGTAGGAGCACAGCACGTCCAGCACGGTCTGCGTGTAGTACGGGCGGCTGCGCGCCAGGCCCGCGAGCGCGTGCATCGCGCCCACCCGAACCTGATCCGCCTCGTGCCCGAGCAGTTCCACCGCCCTGGCGAAGCGCTCGTCGTCGGCGCGGTCCCGGTCGTGATCGGTGCGCCGGTCCTCCAGCTCCTGGCGCCTGCGCTCCAGGTCGTAGCGCTCCTGGTCGAGCTCTTGGCGCCGCTGGTCCAATTCCTGGCGGCGCTCCTCGACGCGGCGGCGCCGGTCGTTGAGCCACAGCGCGTAGAGCGCGACGACGGACCCGGCGGCGAGCCCGCCGGTGC
This sequence comes from Saccharopolyspora sp. NPDC002578, assembly GCF_053592695.1. Lineage (NCBI taxonomy): Bacteria > Bacillati > Actinomycetota > Actinomycetes > Pseudonocardiales > Pseudonocardiaceae > Saccharopolyspora > Saccharopolyspora sp. NPDC002578. Next base: position 11,009 of record NZ_JBSFWJ010000063.1, read on the forward strand.
GCAGCGCGTCCGCGCCGGTGCTGCGCTGGTCGAACAGCAGCAGCCCGGTGCTCGTCGCCGCCAGCACCACCACGGCCAGCGAGATGGTCAGCACCAGCCCCGCGCGGCGCTCCCGCCGCGCCGGCGCCCCGGAACGAGCGTCGACCTCACCCATGCGAGTGATCATCGCAGCTCGATGCCCGTCGGCGGTGCGGATCCGGCGACTCGGCCCCCGCACGACGAACGCCCCATCCGTCCCGGCACGAGCGGGACGGATGGGGCGCGTCGGGGCGAGCGGTCAGCCGCGGGCGATGGCCTGCAGCTGCTCGTAGCCGCCGTTGAAGGCGTTCTGGTCGATCGGCGTCGAGCTGTACTGCCAGAACGTGTGGAAACCCCAGTTGTAGGGCAGCGGCCCCACGCTGCTCGAGTACCGCGCGATCCACAGCGGACTCGTCGAGCTGAAGTCGCCGTTCGCGCACTGGTTCCACCAGTTGGTGCTGGTGTAGATCACCGGGTAGCGGCCGGTGCGGTGGAAGTACGTGTCGCTGAAGTCCTTGATCCACCCGGTCATGGAGCCCGGCGAATGCCCGTAGCAGGTGTCGCCGTACGGGTTGTACTCCATGTCCAGCGCGCCCGGCAGCGTCTTGCCGTCCGGGGACCAGCCGCCGCCGTGGTCCACGAAGAAGTTCGCCTGCGCCGCTCCGCTGGAGACGTCCGGCAGCGCGAAGTGGTACGCGCCGCGGATCATGCCGACGTCGTAGGAACCGTTGTACTGCTGCGCGAAGTACGGGTTCCGGTAGGTGGTGCCCTCGGTCGCCTTGACGAAGGTGAACCGCTTGCCCTGGTTCCAGTGGGCGGGCCAGTCGACGTTGCCCTGGTGCCCGCTGACGTCGATGCCCTCGACGGTGGCCAGCGGCGACTTCTCGGGCGCGGTGCGGGGTTCGCCGCCGCCCTCGTGCTTGCGGATCTGCGAGCCCATCGCGTGGTCGGTGTCCGGATTCGGGTCGTTCACCTCGGAGCTCATCGCTTGCTCCATTCGGAGAGGGGATGTGCCTGCGTGCGCGGGGAACGTCAACAGCGTGCACGCCCAGGTGATCGAGAGTAGGCAGATGAGCCCGCGCGTGCGAGCGCGTCCACTCGAATGCGTCATCGAAGGGGCCTCTCGGGGGAGTCGGAGCCGGAACGGTCCCCGGCTCGAAAATTCTGGCGAGCTCGTCCCGTTCCCGGCAGCGCAGAAGTAGGCAATTAACCGGAATGGCGCAATCCGGACCGCACGACCACGTCGAGCGACATCTCAGCCGCGGTGAGGGGAATCCGCATGTTTTGGACTTCCCGCACTCGACCGTCGGGTGAATCGGGCACGACGGCCGTCCCAGCGCAGGGGCTACTGGCCTGCCGGTTCGACACGAATGGCTACCCTGGGTGGGCGGAAGTACGGGTTCGACCTCTCAGCGACACCGGTCGTATGCTCCGAACGACCCGATCCACCAGGGCAGGCCGGACCAGGGCAGGGGCCAGAGGGCGAGCCGAGGACGAATCGAGTGGAGGGGCGCCACGGGCATGACGGGGTGGACCACACCGGTTCCCAGCGCTCAGGAGACGGAGCCGGCGGTGAGCAGAACCGACCGCAGGCGATTCGCAGCGGTCTGGGCCCAGGCCTTGATGGGCACCAGCTACGTCCCCATGACCAGCGCGGAAGTCGAAGGCAGGCTGCTCGGCTACACCGACCGGCTGGTGGAAGCGCTGCTGTCCGACCCGTTCGACCCGGCACCCGGCCACGACGTCGGCGACGACCTCGTCGCCGTGCACTTCACCAGCGCCGACTCGCTGGCCCGCACCATCGACCTCATCGGCGACGAATTCCTCGACGTCCTGCACCTCGACGAAGGCCCCGGCTGGCGGCGGCGCATCGCCGCGCTGCAGGGCTCCGTGTGCACCGGGTTCGTGCAGGCCGCCCGCAAGCGCACCCTCGACGAGCAGGAAGCCATCCGGCAGGCCGTGCTCGACGCCCGCGACGCCGTCGAACAGGCCCTGCGCACCAGCGAAGCGCGGTTCCGGGCGATCTTCGCCGAAGCCGCCATCGGCATCTGCATCGCGGACATGGCCGGGCAGGTGCTGGAGGTGAACTCCTCGCTGCGGCGCATCCTCGGGCGCCCCACCGACGAGCTCCGGCGGATGACCATGCACGACTGGTTGCACCCCGCGGACTCCGAGGGCTTCTGGCGGCTCTACGAGGAACTCGTGCGCGGCGAACGCGACCAGTACCGCGTCGAGAAGCAGTTCACCCGCCCCGACGGCGGACGAGCCTGGACCGAGGTCATCGTCTCCCTGGTGCGCGGCGAGGACGGCATGCCGCTGTACCAGGTCGCCATGGTCGAAGACGTCACCGAGCGCAAGCTGCTGCAGGACCGGCTGCGCCACCAGGCCATGCACGACCCGCTGACCGGGCTGCCGAACCGGGCGCTGTTCATGGAACGCCTCACCTCCGCGATGCGTTCGCGGCAGCAGGGCGACCGGGTCGCGCTGTGCTACATGGACCTCGACGGGTTCAAGGTCATCAATGACAGCCTCGGCCACCACGTCGGTGACGACCTGCTCGTGGCCGTGTCCGAGCGGCTCGCGCTGTCCGTGCACGGCGAGGACCGGCTGGTGGCGCGGATGGGCGGCGACGAGTTCGTCATCCTGATCGAGGACTCGCCCAGCACCGAGCAGGCCATCGAGATCGCCGACGAAATCCTCGACACGCTCATCGAGCCCATCCGCATCGGCGGTCACGAGCTGTCGGTCTCCGCCAGCATCGGCATCGTCGAACGCGAGGTGCACGGCCAGAGCGCCGCGGAACTCATGCGCGACGCCGACGTGACGCTGTACTGGGCCAAAGCCGAGGGCAAGGGCCGCTGGGCGCTGTTCGACCCGGACCGCAACGCCACCGAGGTCGCGCAGTACCGGCTGTCGGCCACCATGCCCGCCGCGCTGGAACGCGAGGAGTTCTTCGTCGAGTACCAGCCGCTGGTGGGCCTGCGCGAGTTCGGCGTCGTCGGCGTCGAAGCCCTCGCCCGCTGGTGGCACCCGGACCTCGGCAGGCTCGGACCGGACCGGTTCATCTCGCTGGCCGAGGAGACCGGGCTGATCGTTCCGCTCGGCCGCTGGGTGCTGCGCCAGGCGTGCAGGCAGGCCAAGCAGTGGCAGGACGAGTTCGGCGACGCCGCCCCGTTCGTCAGCGTCAACCTCGCGGTCCGCCAATCGCGCGACCCGAACCTCGTCGCCGACGTCGAGACGATCCTGCGCGAAACGGACCTCGACCCGTCCAGGTTGCAGCTCGAACTCACCGAGAGCGCCGTGATGGGCACGGCCGACGAGCCCATCGAAACCCTGTGGGCGCTCACGAAGATGGGCGTGCGCATCGCCATCGACGACTTCGGGACCGGCTACTCGAACCTCGCCTACCTGCGGCACCTGCCGGTGCACGAGCTGAAGATCGCCGGGTCGTTCATGCACGGGCTGCGCGACCCGGAGAAGGCCGACCCGGTCGACGCCCGCATCGTCGGCACCCTCGTCGACCTCGCGCACACGCTCGGGCTGACCGTCACCGCCGAAGGCGTCGAGACCCACGCCCAGGCCCGCCGGATGGCGGAGATCGGGTGCGAGACCGGGCAGGGCTACTTCTTCGCCCGCCCCTGCTCGCCGGAGCGCATCCGCGCCTTCATCGCCGACCACGTCGGCTGACGGATCGCCACCGTCCACTTCGGTCCGAACTGTCCGTTCACCTGTGCGGATCCAGGTGATTCGGCGAGCGATCCGAAATTTTCGACCGGCCGCGCAACTCGCCGCGCAGGCGGACGTCCTACGGGTAGACAAGCGCGGGGGACACCAGCGCGCACCCGAGGGGAAGGCTGAAGTGATGTTGAAGCGGACTCGTACGGCGACCACGGCGGCGGCATTGGTCGGGGGCGCGCTGCTGCTCGCCGGCTGCGGCGGCCAGGCGGCGACGAACTCCGCGGTGGGCCAGGAGGGCATGGGCTCCGACACCGCACCCGCCACGGAGGGCATGGGGTCCGACCTCGCCCCGTCCGACGACCACGCCAGCGGCACGCACGACGACATCTCCGCCTCGAACTGCTCGGCGGCGGACTTCAAGGTCACCATGCAGGCGCAGCCCTCCGACGCGGGTGCCGACAGCAGGTTCCTGATCCAGCTGGAGAACACCTCGGACAAGTCCTGCGAGCTCGGCGGCTGGGTGAACCTCACCCCGACCAACATGGCGGGCGAGGCGATCGACGTGCCGACCGAGAACGTCAACCTGCCCGGCCCGGACGCGGACCTGACCCTGGAGCCCGGCAAGAGCGCCTTCGCCGGTGCGAAGATCGAGCGCGCCGAGAAGTCCGACCCGGACGCCCAGGTCGCCTCCGGCTTCACCGCGACCCCGTCGGACATGAACGGCGAGGTCAACGCCGAGGTCTCCGGCCTCAACGGCGGCAACGGCCCGGTGGAGATGGCGGTCAAGAGCATGCAGATCGGCACCCTGCAGCCGTCCCCGCAGGGCGTCGTCGCGTTCTGATCCACCGCGGACACCGCGAGCCCGCGCCGATCGCCGGCGCGGGCTCGTCGCGTCTCAGGCCTGCAGGTCCACCACGGGTTTCACGTCGTCGTCGGCCCGGGTGAGCACCTCGGTCCACGAGTCCAGCGGGACGCGGCGGCTGATCAGATCGCCCAGCCACGCCGGATCCGCGTCCGCTAGGGAACGCACCGCCTGCTGGTAGTGGCGCAGGTTCGCGTTGACGCTGCCCACCACCACGTCGTTGTCCAGCACCAGCTCGTCGTTGATCGCACCGGCGGGCACCGGCAGCGTCCGGTCGTGCCCGGCGATGCCGGTGAGCACCGTGATCGCGTTGCGGGCGGTGCGGCGCAGCACGTCGAAGACCACCTCGCCGGCGCCCGTCGCCTCGATCACCACGTCCGGTTCGCAGCCCAGGTCGTCCAGCGAGGTGTGGTACGTCGCGCCCAGGCGCCGCACCAGGTCCGGCTTCGGCCCGTCGGTCACCTGGTCCAGGACGTGCACGTCCAGCCCGCGCTGCACCCCGAGCAACGCGCCCAGCAGCCCGATCGCGCCCGCGCCGGTGACCAGCGCGTGCCGCGGCGCGTAGTAGGCGCGGCGGCCGATCAGCTCGGCCTGCTCCCACGCCTTCGTCACCACCGACGCCGGTTCGGTGAGCACGCCGAGATCGCCCAGCCGGGCCGGGACCTTGATCGCGAACCGGGGCTCGATCGTCCAGCGCTGCGCGCCGAAACCGTCCAGCTCCTTGATGCCGCACTCGGTGAACTCGCCGTTGAGGCAGAAGTCCCACTGCCCCGCCGCGCACGCCGGGCACGGCCGCGGGTCGGGGCGGCGCACCACGCCCACGACCAGGTCGCCCTCGCCGAAACCGCTGATGGCCGGCGCGTACCGCACGCGGCCGAGCGATTCGTGGAACAGCACCATCCGGTCCTGGCCGGGCGGCAGCACGCCGTGCGACGCGTGCGTCACGTCGTGATCCGTCGCGCACGCCCCCACCAGCAGGCCCTCCACCAGCAGTTCGCCCGGTCCGGGAGTCGGCTCCGGCAGTTCGGAGACCGCCGCCAGTTCCGGCTTGCCGGGCACCACCGTCGCCGCCTTCACCGCGGATCCCTCCCGTTGCGCCTGCTGGACTCGTCCCGAGTGTGCCCGCCGTAGAGCACGGCGGACGAGTTGACCAGCGCCAAGTGGCTGAAGGCCTGCGGGAAGTTGCCGGTGAACCGTCCGGAGTGGACGTCGTACTCCTCGGCGAACAGGCCGACGTCGTTGGCGAGCTCGATGAGCTCGTCGAACATCGACACCGCCTCGTCCCGCCGCCCGCTCAGCGCCAGCGCGTCCACCAGCCAGAACGAGCAGGCCAGGAACGAGCCCTCGCGCCCGGTGAGCCCGTCGACCTCGTTGGTGTCGTCGCCGGTCGTGTAGCGGTCCACCAGCACGCCGTGGCGCAGTTCCCGCTCCACGACCCGGATCGTGCTGCGCACCCGCTCGTCGTCGCCGGGCAGGAAGCCCACCGACGGGATCAGCAGCGTCGCCGCGTCCACGGTGGTGCCGCCGTAGTACTGGGTGAACGCGCCCAGCTCCTGGTTCCAGCCCTTCTCCAGCACTTCGGCGTGCACCGCGTCCCGCAGCTCCCGCCACCGCTGCACCGGCCCCGGCAGCCCGTCCTCCTCGGCGGCCCGCACGGCGCGGTCGAACGCGACCCACACCATCACCCGCGAGTGGGTGAAGTGCCGGTCCGGTCCGCGCACCTCCCACAGGCCCTTGTCCGGCTGCTGCCAGATCGTCTCCAGGTGCTTGAGCATGCCGCGCTGCAACGCCCACGTGTCGGCGTTCTCCGCGAGCCCGCGTTCCCGGGCCAGGTGCAGCGCGTCCATCACTTCGCCGTACACGTCGAGCTGCTGCTGGCGGTAGGCGCCGTTGCCGACGCGCACCGGCTGCGCGCCCTGGTAGCCGTCGAGCCAGTCGAGCTCCCACTCCAGCAGGTGCCGCTCGCCGTCGACGCCGTACATGATCTGCACGTCCGCCGGGTCGCCCGCGACGGCGCGCACCAGCCAGCGCCGCCACGCCGCGGCCTCCGCGGAGCACCCGAAGTTGTCCAGCGCCAGCAGCACCAGCGTCGCGTCCCGCAGCCAGCAGTAGCGGTAGTCCCAGTTGCGGTTGCCGCCGAACGCCTCCGGCAGCGACGTGGTGGGCGCGGCGACGATGCCACCGGTCGGGGCGTAGGTGAGCGCCTTGAGCGTGGCCAGCGATCGGTACACCGATTTCGCGTGCGGGCCGGTGTAGTTGATCTTGTCGGTCCAGTCGCGCCAGAAGTCCTCGCTGTCCTGGGTCTCCTGCACCGGATCCATCCGCGGCGGGATCTCCTCGTGGTCGCTGGACCACTGCATCACCCAGGACCGGCGCTGCCCCTCGCGCAACGTGAACACCAGCTCGTGGGCGCGCCGCTCCGGAACCCGCTGCGGCAGCAGATCTCCGCGCAGCACGACGGTGTGCGGGCCCGCGATCGCGAGGATGTACTCGTCGAGCTCCGGTTCGCTCTGGCGCACGTGGCGCATCCACGGCACCGCGTCGCCGTAGGCGAACCGCACGACCCAGCGCATCCGGACGTCGACCTCGCCGGAGACGCCCTCCACCATGCGCACCAGGCACGGCGGGTCGTGCTGGTTCTTCTCGTGCGGCGGCATGCTGTCGACCAGCCTGAACACGCCGCCGTCGGTCTCGAAGTACGTCTCCACCACCAGCGAGTTGTCCCGGTAGCGGCGGTGCACCTCGCGCACCGGTTCGGCGGGGGCGATCTGCCAGTGGCCGTTGCGGTCGTCGCCGAGCAGGCGGCTGAAGCAGGACGGCGAGTCGAACCGCGGCAGGCACAGCCAATCCACCGAGCCGTCGAGGCCGACGAGCGCGGCGGTCCGCAGGTCCGAGAGCAGCGCGTAGTTCTCGATGTCGCCGGGCGGCCCGGCGGATTGATCGCTCACCCCGCCGAGGCTAGGCACCGCGACCCGCCCCCTGCCACCTCCGACCCGCCGCGCGCGCGAAACCGCCCCGCCCGGGAACCGAGCGGGGCGGACGCGACCCGGAGCGCGCCGGGTCCGGTCGTCGTCTTGCCCGGCGAGCCGCTGAGCGGTGATCAGCTTGCGCTCGCCGATCACCGGTCGCCGAGGTTCAGGTACCCCGGATCGAGAACGAGGGCACCGTCAGTTCGGCGAGGAGGCGTCGTTGAGGACGTGGTGCGGGATGACGGCGCGGACCGCGTCGTCCAGGTTGAGGCCCAGATCCAATCCGCCCAGCAGCTCCGGGAGTTCGCCGCCCGGGACCCGGCGCGAACCGGGCCAGCTCTCCGGTACCCGCTCCGCCGAGGTGCACGCGGGCACCAGCTGGCTGCCGTCGTCGAGTTCCGCGACGTACACGGCGGGCTCGCCCTCGCCGTTCTCCGGGTCGTAGACCAGCACCTCGGCGGCCAGCACCGCCGGGGCGAGCTCGGTGTCCGGGGCCTCGCCGGTGGCGATGCGGTGCAGCACCCGCTCCAGCTCGTTGACCGGTTCCGGCAGCGCGAACGTGAGGTCCGAGGGCTCGTACTCGTCGTTGTACTGGAACTCCGGATCGATCTCGCCGTCGGCGTCGATGTGGTACGCGCCGACGACGCCTTCCGGCGGCACGTCGTCCCCGGATTCCTGGTAGCCGGGGTCGACGATGTAGAGCCAGCTGTTCGGAGTCTGCCTGGCCTGCTCCCGCATCTCGTCGGTGATCGGCGGCGGTTCGGGGTGGTCGGGTTGCTCTGACATGGTGCTGGCGTCCTTCGACTGGGAGTTGCGGAGCTCGCGGGTGCCGACGGCGCGATCTTCGAACGATCCGCCCGCCTCGTCCGTGCGAGGTGTACCCGTGAGCGTGCCAGTTCTACCGGCCGGTGCCGGGTGGCGCGGGCGGCGGGTCCGTCCATTCCGGTCGGACACTCGGGTGGCCCGCGCGGCGCGCGCCCGGAATCGCCGTCGCCGCAACGGGTTCCGGAATCGGGTCGGGACCGATGCTTCCGGTCACGGATACACCTTTCCGAGGTGCCGGTGCGGCGGCGGCCGGGGCAGACTGGGCGAGCGGCGAGTTCGGGGAGGCGATCGGGCATGATCGGTCAGCGGGAAGCACTGCACCTGTTCGGGTGCGAGGTCTTCGATCCGGCGGGACATCGGATCGGGATCGTCGGGCAGCTCTTCCTCGACGAGGCCACCGAGCAACCCGCGTGGATCACCGTGCAGACCGGCCTGTTCGGCACCAACGAGAGCTTCGTGCCGCTGGACGGCGCCGCCTTCGACGGGGACACGCTGACCGTCTCGGTGCTCAAGGAGACGGTGCGCCAGGCACCGCACGTCCGGCTCGACGACGGCGACCTGATGCTGGAGCAGGAGCACGCGCTCTACCTCTACTACGGCATCGAGTACGGCGTGACTCCCGCCGAACCCGAGCCGGTCCGGCAGGAGGACGCGCCGGCCGAGCCAGCCGAGCAGGGCGAGCTGCCGCCGGAGTACGTCGAGGCGGTGCGGCTGAAGCTGCGGCGCTGGGTCGCGGCCACCTGATCGCGAAATCGACGCGTCCACCGACTGGGAACCCGCACCGGGCCCGAGACCGTTCGGTGACCTTTTCCGTGCGCTTCACGAATGGCCGAGCGAGACCGGAGCCAGGATTGCGGCACCGTTTCCCCATCGCCCGTTCATGCCGCCATCGGAGTGACGAAAGCGGCATTTCTCGAACAATTCCGAGAGCTGAGAGTGCGCGTCCTCATCAGCTCGCCGAGGTGGCCGCGGGCATCTGGGCGAACACTGCCGGAAAGCGCGAGCGCGTTGCGTGGTCGACTCCAGGAGTACCGTAACCGCAGGTAGATCCACATTTTTCGGTATTCTCGACAAATCCGTGGAATGCCGTTACATCGACGACACAAGAGGTTGGCGACAAATCGCCAAGTGGTCCTTTTCGCTTGTTTTCATGGTTTACGTTCGGATTGCACCATCAGATCGCCGTCCGGCCCCACCCGGATGGCGCTGAAGGAAGAGGGACCATGAGAAAAGTGCTCTCCCGAAGCAGGTTCGCGGGCGCCGGAATCACCGCGGCCGCGCTCGTGTTCGCCGGTGCCCCCGCTTTCGCGGCGCCGGCGCTCGCACCGTTGACCCTGCACCCGGAAGCCGGGGTGCTCTCCGCCGACGGCAACGCCGACTCCTACATCGTCAACCTGAAGGACGGTGAGAACGCCGCCGCGGTCGCCGCGGACCTGGGCGTGCGCACCGAACACCTCTACGAGCACAGCCTGAACGGGTTCTCGGCGACGCTGAGCCCCGAGCAGCTCCAGGCGGTGCGCGCCAGCCACGACGTGGAAGGCGTGTCGCAGAACTTCCAAATCCAGGTCGAGCAGCCGCAGCAGCCCACCGCCGTGGGCTCCTGGGGCCTGGACCGGATCGACCAGCCGGCCTTGCCGCTCGACGACACCTACGCCCCCAACGGCACGGGTGCGGGCGTGACGGCCTACATCGTCGACACCGGCATCGCGCCCGATCACCCGGACTTCGGCGGCCGGGCCTCGATCGGGTTCGACGCCACCGGCGGCGACGGCAGCGACGGGCACGGCCACGGCACGCACGTGGCGGGCACCATCGGTTCCGCGACCTACGGCGTGGCGACGGAAGCGGAGCTGGTCGGGGTGAAGGTCCTCGACGACAACGGCAGCGGCACCACGGCCGACATCATCGCCGGTCTGGACTGGGTCGCCCAGGACGCCGACGGTCCATCGGTGGCGAACATGTCGCTGGGCGGCAGCAAAGACCCCGCGCTGGACGAGGCCGCCACCGGCCTGGTCGACCAGGGCGTGTTCCTCGCGGTCGCGGCGGGCAACGAGTCGCAGGACGCCGAGAACGTGTCCCCGGCCAGCGCGGAGGGCGTGTTCACCACGGCGGCCTCCGACGAGAACGACGGTTCGGCGTACTTCACGAACTTCGGTGCGACGGTGGAGGGCTACGCGCCCGGTGTGGACATCGTCTCGCTCGCGCCCGGCGGCGGGACGGCCACGATGAGCGGTACCTCGATGGCCAGCCCGCACGTGGCGGGCGTCGGCGCGCTGTTCCTGGAGGCGACTCCGGACGCCGCGCCGGCGGACGTGATCAGCGGGCTGCAGGGCGGTGCCGCGACGGGCGTGATCGCGGACGCGCCCGCGGACACGATCGCCGATCTGCTCCAGACCGGCGAGCTGTGATCCGGAGTACGTGACCGCGCCGGGTCCCGCCTCGTTGATTCGGGGCGGGACCCGGTGCGGATTCGGCGTTCGATGGGGCATTCGGCCGAATTCGGGGCGCCGCCGAATGGTGCTCTACAAAGGTTGAACGGTGTCCTACTGCAAAAGTGGGTTCCCGCGACGGTCTCAAGATGGTTACGTTCCCGTTCGAGGGGGCCGATCGCTGCCTGTCGCGGAACTGGTCCAGACCAAGATCGATCAAGGTCCGACTGAGCCTGTGAAGGCACGTCACGAAAGGGTGTGCCGTGTTATCCGGATACACCGAGGCGCCTGAGCGCGCACAGCCGACCTCGTCCGAGCGGGCCGTGCCCGGCCAGGGCCGGGCCGGAACGACGGACACCGAACGAGCCGTCCGATCCCAGGTGGAAGCGCGGGAGGCCGTCGTCTCCGTGGCGCGAGCCGCCAAGGCCCAAGCGGGCAGCGCGGGCGGTGTGCTGCAGGTCGTGCACGGCGCCCGCCGAGTCGGCTGGGCCGCCTACGAACTGCAGCGCAGCGCCACGGAACTCGTGCAGGGCGTCGCGAAACCGCCGTACGCCGCCACCGGGTCCCTGGATTCGCTGGAATCTCGCAAGCTCGCCGAAGGCGTCAACTACCAGGTGCTCTACGACCGCTCGGCGCTCGCGCGGCCACCGCAGCTGGAGCTGACCTCCCGGCTGGTGGCGCTCGGCGAGCAGGCGCGGGTGATCCACGTGGCGCCGACGAAGATGATCCTGGTCGACAACGAGGTGGCGCTGCTGCCGCTGACCGCCACCGACCAGACGGTGGAGAGCGCGGTCGTGATCCGCAGCTCCGCCATGCTCGTCGCGGTGATGCGCATCTTCGAGGACATGTGGCGCTTCGCCGCGCCGTTCACCTGCGAGCAGGAACGGCTCAGCGGCGAAGACCAGCCCTCCGAGGAGGAACGCTGGATCCTGTCGCTGCTGGCCTCCGGCGCGACCGACGACACCATCGGCAGGCTGATGGGCTTCAGCGCCCGCACCGCGCACCGCCGCGTCCGGGAACTCATCGCCCGCCTCGGCGTCGAAACCCGCTTCCAAGCAGGAATGCAAGCAGTCAAACTCGGCTGGCTCTGAGGCTGCGTCGCTGGTCGTTCTGCGTTGGTGGTCGGGTGGCGGAACCTCAGTGTTCTTCTCGCTGCGGGATCTTTTTCCCGAGTGGCTCCGCCACGAGGGAAAAAGCCGTCCTCGCGAGAAGAACGCTGAGAACCCGCGGCGGTGCCGGTTGCTTTGGTGGTCGCTGCTCAGCGGCTTCGCCGCTGACAAGATCAACCGATCGTTCCCCGCTGGGGAAGAGCGTTGCCGGGTGCGTCTTAAGGTGGGGGCATGCCTTCGCGTCGGCGGGTGGATCCGCAGGAGTTGCGCGGTGCGATCGAGGTGGTCGGGCCGTGGCTGGCGGACGAGCGGTTGGAGCGCCCGCGCCGCGCCGAGCTCGCCGCGGCGGTCCGGTTGAGCCTGCGCACGCTGGAAGACCTCGCACCGGGGCGGACCGTCGAAGTGCGGGTGCCGCCGTTCGCCGCCGTGCAGTGCGTCGCCGGACCGGAGCACACCCGCGGCACCCCGCCGAACGTGATCGAGACCGATCCGCGCACCTGGCTGCTGCTGGCCACCGGCCGAGCGGACTTCGCCGAAGCCGTCGAGGAGGGCGCGGTCAGCGCCTCCGGCTCCCGCGCCGACCTCACCCGCTGGCTCCCGCTGGTCCGCACCACCGCCTGACGAGCGGGGACGGCCGCGCCCCCGATTCCGCGCCGGGCCGCCGCTGCGGCTAGAAACGTCCGCATGATCTCCCGCTCCGACCCCGCGTCGCGCAGGCCCGAGCACATCGCCTCGGTGCTGCGCGAACGCGTCTACGGCAGCATCGCCTGCCTGAGCACGCTGCTCGTGCTCGTCCGGCACCCGGGCGAGCACCTGGAACCGTGGGCCGCCGTGCTCGACGTCGTGGTGGCCACCGGCGGGCTGTGGGCGGCGAGCCTGCTCTCCGAGTACGTCGCGCACCTGGCGGTCCGCGAGATCGTGCCGGAGCGGGCGCACCCCGTCGAGATGCTGCGCTCCTCCGGGCAGATCCTGCAGGCCGCCGTGCTGCCGGTGGTGCTGCTCGTCGCCGCCGCGCTGGGCCTGATCCCGGTCGGCGTCGCCGGGTGGATCAGCATCTGGTTCCTGGTCGCCACGATGGGCCTGTTCGCCGTGCTCGCGGTCCGCCGCACCCGCCTGCCGTGGTGGAAGCGCGCCGCGTTGGTGCTGGTGCTGATGGGCATCGGCCTGCTGGTGATCCTGCTCAAGACCGCCCACTGAGCGCACGCCCGCGTGCTCGACCGTGCGCGCAGCGCGACCGGAACCCCGATGACCGGGTTCACACCGCCGCCGCGGTGCCGGCGAAACTCCTGGTGAGCCGGGGGCGTCCGGCGGGCTTGCGGAGGCGGCCGGTCATCGGGGCTTCGGGTCCCGTTTACACTGAGGCGTAAGCCCGACTCCGTCCTCCAGGGAGTTCTCGGTGGTCTTCGACCGGCCAGACGGCAGTGCCCCCAGTGCGTCCGACTCGACGCTTCCCACCGATCCGTTCGAGCAGGACGTGCCGCACGAGGAGTGCGGTGTCTTCGGCGTGTGGGCGCCTGGCGAGGAAGTCGCCAAGCTCTCCTTCTACGGCCTGTTCGCGCTCCAGCACCGCGGCCAAGAAGCCGCGGGCATCGCCGTCGGCGACGGCTCGCAGGTCCTGGTCTACAAGGACCTCGGCCTGGTCAGCCAGGTGTTCGACGAGCAGGTGCTCGCCTCGCTGCGCGGCCACGTCGCCGTCGGCCACAACCGCTACTCCACGACCGGCGGCGCGAGCTGGGAGAACGCCCAGCCCACGTTCCGCACCACGGTCTCCGGCCGCGGCCTCGCGCTGGGCCACAACGGCAACCTGGTGAACACCGCCGAGCTCATGGAGCGGGTCGTCGCCGAAGGCGTCGACACCGTGTCCGCGAACAGCTCCTCGCCCGCCTCCGCGTGCGACCGCGCCACCACCGACTCCGACCTGGTGTGCGCGCTGCTGGCCGCGCACGCCGCGGACAAGGGCATCGAACAGGCCGCGATGGAGCTGTTCCCCACCGTCCAGGGCGCCTTCTCGATGGTGTTCTCCGACGAGACCACGCTGTACGCGGCCCGCGACCCGCAGGGCGTCCGCCCGCTGGTGCTGGGCCGCCTGGAACGCGGCTGGGTCGTGGCCAGCGAAACGGCCGCGCTGGACATCGTCGGCGCGTCCTTCGTCCGCGAGGTCGAGCCGGGCGAGCTGCTCGCGATCGACGAGGACGGCCTGCGCTCGCAGCACTTCGCACACCCGAAGCCGAAGGGCTGCATCTTCGAGTACGTCTACCTGGCCCGCCCGGACACCACGATCTCCGGTCGTTCCGTCAACAGCACGCGCGTGGAGATCGGGCGCAAGCTGGCCCGCGAGCACCCGGTGGAGGCCGACCTGGTCATCCCGGTGCCGGAATCCGGCACGCCCGCCGCGATCGGCTACGCGCAGGGCTCCGGCATCGACTACGGCAACGGGCTGGTGAAGAACTCCTACGTGGGGCGCACCTTCATCCAGCCGTCGCAGACCATCCGCCAGCTCGGCATCCGGCTCAAGCTCAACCCGCTGCGCGAGGTCATCCGCGGCAAGCGGCTCGTCGTCGTCGACGACTCGATCGTGCGCGGCAACACGCAGCGCGCCCTGGTGCGGATGCTCCGCGAGGCCGGCGCCATCGAGGTGCACGTGCGGATCGCGTCGCCGCCGGTGAAGTGGCCCTGCTTCTACGGCATCGACTTCGCCTCCCGCGCGGAGCTGATCGCCAACGGCACCGACACCGACGGCATCCGCCGCTCCATCGGGGCCGACTCGCTCGGCTACGTATCGCTGGACGGGCTGATCTCGGCCACGGAGCAGCCGCGCACCCGGTTGTGCGCCGCCTGCTTCGACGGCCACTACCCGATCCCGCTGCCCGAGGAGGCACAGCTCGGCAAGTACCTGCTAGAAGGCGTGCCGGACACCGCGGAGAAGGGTGTCGCCGGGCCCGCGGAGCCCGTGCTGCCCAGCGGTTACGGCGGCGCCGACGCGCTGCGCAGGCCCTGATCGCACGCGGCGGCGGCCGATCCCGGCCGCTCGTGCCCGCGTAGCGTGGTGCCGCCGTCCGGCCCGCTCCCACCGGGAGGGACGGGGAATCCGCACCGGCCGGAGCGGGATTCGGCGGGTACGCCTGTGGTAGGCAAGGGGCGGTGGTCGTTGTGGGATGCCCCACATCGCCCGCGCGGGCCGGGAGGCCCGCCACGACCTGGGCTCCCGCGAGCCCGCCAACAGCAAACGCACATCAGATGTGGAGTCAGTCGTGTCCGAAGACCTGCTCGCAGGGGCGAAAGCCGCCGAAGCGGAGAAGGCCACCTACGCGAACGCGGGGGTGAGCATCGAAGCCGGCGATGAGGCCGTGCAGCAGATGCTGCCCTGGGCGAAGCGGGCGAGCAGGCCGGAAGTGCTGGGTTCGCTCGGCGGCTTCGCCGGCCTGTTCCAGTTGAAGCTGGACCGGTGGACCGAGCCGGTGCTGGCCTCCTCCACCGACGGCGTGGGCACCAAGCTCGCCGTGGCCCAGGCGCTCGACAAGCACGACACCGTCGGCATCGACCTGGTCGCGATGGTCGTCGACGACCTCGTGGTCTCCGGGGCGGAGCCGCTGTTCCTGCAGGACTACATCGCCGTCGGCAAGGTCGTCCCGGAGCGGATCGCGGACCTGGTCAAGGGCGTCGCCGAAGGCTGCGTGCAGGCCGGTTGCGCGCTGCTGGGCGGGGAGACCGCCGAACACCCCGGCATGATGGCGCCCGGCGAGTACGACATCTCCGCGACCGGTGTCGGCGTCGTCGAGGCCTCCGCGATGCTCGGCCCGGACAAGGTCCGGCCCGGCGACGTGGTGATCGGCATGGGTTCCTCCGGCCTGCACTCCAACGGCTACTCGCTGGCCCGGCACGTGCTGCTGGAACTGGCCCGGATGCCGCTGACGGGGCACGTGGAGGAGTTCGGCCGCACCCTCGGCGAGCAGCTGCTGGAGCCGACGCGGATCTACGCGAAGGACTGCCTGGCGCTGGCCGCCGAGACCGAGGTCCGGACGTTCGCGCACGTCACCGGTGGTGGCCTCGCCGCGAACCTGGCGCGGGTCGTCCCGGCGGGCCTGACCGCGGTGCTGGACCGCGGCACCTGGACCCCGGACCCGGTGTTCCGCCTCATCGCGCAGCGCGGCCGGGTCGAGACCGAGGAGATGGAGCGCACCTTCAACATGGGCGTCGGCATGGTCGCCGTCGTCACCGCCGAGGACGTGGACCGGGCGCTGGCGGTGCTCACCGCGCGGCACGTGCCCGCATGGGTGCTGGG
Organism: Saccharopolyspora sp. NPDC002578; assembly: GCF_053592695.1. Lineage (NCBI taxonomy): Bacteria > Bacillati > Actinomycetota > Actinomycetes > Pseudonocardiales > Pseudonocardiaceae > Saccharopolyspora > Saccharopolyspora sp. NPDC002578. The sequence continues at coordinate 27,181 of NZ_JBSFWJ010000063.1, forward strand.
TGAGGTCGCGAAGCAGCCGACCGTGGAGGACGCCGCCGAGGACCAGCGCGTGGTCGTGCGCGGCAACCACCCGAGGTTCTGAGCTCCTGATCGACGACAGGGCCGCGACCGGTTGGTCGCGGCCCTGTTCGCGTCCGCGGAATGCGGCCGCGCCCGGTGGGTGTTGTGGTCGGCGGAGGCGGACCGCGAGCCGGAGGAGAGCCGTCATGACCGACCACCGCGAGCACGGTCCGGGCGCCGCTTCGTGGGCCGTGGCGGTATCGGCGACGCTGCACTGCCTGACGGGCTGCGCGATCGGCGAAGTCCTCGGCATGATCATCGGTACCTCGCTGGGCCTGCACAACGCGGGCACCGTGGTCCTGTCCGTGGTCCTCGCGTTCGCCTTCGGCTACGCGCTGACGATGCGCGGAGTGCTGCGCACCGGGGTGGGCCTCGCCGCCGCGTTCCGCGTCGCGCTCGCCGCCGACACGGTGTCCATCTTCGTGATGGAGGTCGTGGACAACGCGGTGATGGTCGTGGTCCCGGGCGCGATGGACGCGGGCGTGGGCAGCGCGCTGTTCTGGGGCTCGCTGGCGTTCTCGCTGGCCGTCGCGTTCGTGCTGACGGTGCCGGTGAACAAGTGGCTCATCGCCCGCGGCAAGGGCCACGCCGTGGTGCACGGGCGGCACTGACCGCTGCCGAGCGGCCGGGGCGAAGAAATCCGAGCCGCCGGGAATTCCGGGCAGGGCCCGTCCGTTGTACGGGTTGGTCGGTGTGCGCGTGCCCCCGGGCTCCATCACGAGCCTGCAGGGAATACCGTTCGGCTGGAGCCCTGCAGCGCCACCCGCCGAGAGGCGGCCCGCACACCGGCCCTCTACTTGTTCCCCTCGGCTCCGGGCACGAAAAAAGTGCGCCGGGGTGACCGGCGCACTGATTTTCGGTTCACCGGGCGCGCACGGCGATCACGCGCCCGTTCCGGCCGCCGACATCACTCGCTGATGCCCGACACACGGCCTGTTCCGCCCGGTCGATGTGCATCAATGATGCGCACCGGCCGGGCGGTCTCGACAGGACCCAGCTCGTACTTCTCGCCCACGGCAACGACATCGGGAACGCTACGACGGCTACCGGCGACACAGAGCACCGAGTGGACGAACAAGCGTCCACCCGGTGCGCACGTGCCGTCAACGCCGGTAGTCGTCGTACCCGTCGTCGTATGTGTCGTCGCGGTCCTCCTCGGACCATTCGCCAGGCGGTTCCGTGGACAGCTCCCGCTGCAATGCATCGACGTCCATGGTGGGCGAGCTGTACTTCAGCTCGCGGGCCACCTTCGTCTGCTTGGCCTTAGCCCGGCCGCGCCCCATGGCTCGACCCCCTCGCGCAGGGTGTGCGGGGCGGCCAGGGGAACGGCGGCCCCGCATGATCTCGACAACTTTTCCTGTAACTACCGTACCGTGCCGATGCGGTTCTACGCGACGTGGTCTCGTGGAGAGTCTCCGTGTCGCGCGTGACCTTCCCCCTAGATCGCGAATCGGCGGTCGGCGATCATCGTGTCGTGGCTCGCCGTGGAACGCGGGCAGCCGAAGACACCATCGGGGCGCATGGCACGATACTCGCGTGCCAGAACCGTTCGTCGCCTACCTGAGGGTTTACGAACCCCTGTCGTCGATCGATTCCCCGCTGCGCGAGCGGCTCGCCGCCACCCTGGAGCAGGGCGCGCTGGAGCCGACGGTCGCGGCGACCAGGGAGCAGGACCAGTGGCTGCGCACCCAGGTGACGGCGCCGCCGAAGCTGCTGCCCGGCGACGGCGCCGACGGCACCGCCGAGCAGTCCGGCGACGTCCTCACCCTCGACCCCGAGTCCGTGCCCAGCGGTCCCGCGGCCACCGTCGGCCCCGGCCCGCTGGTGTGCCCGCTCGACCTGCGCGGCCGGTCCGCGGCGGCCCTCGTCGGGTTCCTCGGCGCGGCGGAGGTGCCGCTGCGCGCGGCGGTGGTGTCGCTGCCGGTGGAGAAGGCGAAGAACCAGGCCAGCGCGGTCGTCAGCGAGCTCGCGGAGAACGCGGTGCACGTGCTGTCGTCGACCTGGACGGTGCCGCTGCCGTGGTTCGTGCTCGTCGACCCGGCGGAACGGGTGACCGAGGACGAGGACGGCAAGCGGCGGGTCTGCTGGCGGGTCGCGATGGCCGACGCGCGGCGCCGGGTGGCGCGGGCGCACTCGGTCGCGCGGGACTCCATCGGCGACGGCGGGCCCACCAAGATCCTCCGGGAGACCGGGCGCTGGCTGGAGCGGTTCCACCCGCACTCCGCGGTCGAGCTCGACTACGGCGGCCTGGTGCAGATGATGAGCCGCAGCGACCTCGACGCCGACACCTCGGCCGAGGACGTGCACGCGATCATCGACGCGATGGAGTCCGGCGACACCGTCGAGGTCGGCGAGCGCTACGAGGCGCTGCGCGACTTCTGGTCCGAGTTCGCCGCCCACGAGCGGTACAACTGAGCTCCGGTCCGCGAGCTCACAGCGGGCGCTTCACCGGCGGCAGCGGATCTCGCCGTTGAGGACCGCGAACCAGGCCGAGTCGGAGTGCGTCCACTCGCGCCAGGCACCGCTCAAGCGCTCCAGTTCCGCGCGGGTGGCCAGGCCCCGGTCCAGTGCCTGCTCGGCGAAGGCGGAGTCCAGCACGCGGTCCGCCCACAGCCCGCCCCACCACTCGCGTTCGGCGGGCGTGGCGAAGCACCAGGCCGTGGCGGTGGCGTCGACGTCGCCGAAGCCGTCGAACCCGGCGTCGCGCGCCCAGCCGAGCAGCCGCCGCCCGGCGTCCGGTTCGGCGTCGTTGCCGCGCGCCACGCGGTGGTAGAGGTCGAGCCAGTCGGTGAGCGCGGGCAGCTCCGGGTACCAGGTCATCGCGGCGTAGTCGGCGTCCCTGGCGGCGACGATCCCGCCGGGCCGGCACACCCGCCGCATCTCGCGCAGCGCGGCGACGGGGTCGGTGAGGTGCTGCAGCACCTGGTGGGCGTGCACCACGTCGAACGACCCGTCCGCGAACGGCAGCGCGCAGACGTCGGCGACCTGGAACGTCGTGTTCGCGGGGGCGTCCGCCGCGGCCTGCTCGACGATGCCCGCTGCGTTGTCGACGGCGGTGACGTGGCCGGGGGCGACGCGGTCGGCGAAGTCGCGGGTGATCGTGCCGGGCCCGCACCCGACGTCGAGCACGTTCGTGCCCGGCAGCAGGTCGCCGAGCAGGTAGCCGGCGGAGTTCTCCGCGGTCCGCCACCGGTGCGAGCGCAGCACGCTCTCCTGGTGGCCGTGCGTGTACACGTCTCCGTGCGCCATCCGGACTCCCGGCTAGTGGGACGGAAATTCCGGGATCTGAGCCTACGGCGGGGCGCGACCGGCAACAAGCCTCCGGGCGACAGCGGGTTCGCCGCCGCCGAGCTCAGGCGTCGAGCGCGCCGGGGATCACGCGCAGGACGCCGACCTGCCGGTCGCCGCCGAGCAGCGGTTGCTCGGCGAGGTCCCGCACGCGCCCGCCGGTGATGTCGACGCCGAAGGCGCGCAGCACCTCCACCGCCACCGGCCCCCTGGCGCGGGAGGCGCCGTCGCTGATCTTCACCGCCGCGGCCCGGCCGTCCGGCAGCGCGAGCGCGAGCACGCCCTCCGCGCCGATCTTCGAGAGCAGGCCGGGCACGGCGGTCATCAGTTCGGTGTCGTCCCGGTCGGTACCGGCGACCAGCCACGGATGGGCCCGCATGGCGTCCGCGACCCGCCCGGCCGCGCCGCCCGCGGTGACCATGCCGCGGAACAGCCGCGCCAGCCCGATCAGCGGGATCGCGAACAGCGGCGCCCCACAACCGTCCACAGTGGCCGTTTCGATCGGTTCGCCGGCGAGCTCGGAGATCGTCTCCCTGGCGCCCAGCTGCAACGGGTGCTCCGGGGCCAAGTAGTCCTCGACGGGCCAGCCGAGCTGCGCGCACGTGGCCAGCATCGCCGCGTGCTTGCCCGAGCAGTTCATCGCGAGCCTGCGCTTGCCGGTGCCGTCCGCGAGCCACCGCTCCCGCGTCGGCTCGTGCATCGGCTGGTCCGGCGGGCAGCGCAGCGCGTCCTCGTCGAGCCCGTGCCGCGCGAGGATCGCCGCAGCCCGTTCGATGTGGCCGGCTTCCCCGTTGTGCGAGGCGGCGCCCAGCGCCAGGTCGGCGTCGTCGGGCAGTTCCAGGCCCGCGCGCAGCATCGCGAGCGCCTGCGCGGGTTTCACCGTGGAACGCGGGAACATCGGAGCGGTCACGTCCCCGACGGAGCGCAGCACCGAGCCGTCGGCGTTCAGCAGCACCGCCGAACCGAAGTGCACGCCTTCGCGCAGGCCGCCGCGCACCAGCTCGACGAGGGGAGCGGGAGCGTTCACGGACGGTCCCGCTCCGCCGCCAGCAGGTCGTCCACCGACGCGGCGCCTTCCCGGTAGCGGCGGGCGATCTCGGCGTTGAACAGGTCCACCACCGCCTGCACCTCGCGGCGGCGCTGCGAGACCGAGTCCTCCTCCGCGGTGTAGGCCGCGAGCGCGGTGTTCAACTTGGCGTCGGACAACGACATCACGTTCGACAGGTCCACGTCCGAGACCAGCGCTTCCACGTGCCTGCGGTGCGCCTCGGCCCGCGACGGCTCGGTGGTCTGGTAGCGCCCGGAACCCGTGGCCGGGCCGACGGCGTTGTCGGAGAGGATGTTCACCAGCTGCTCCACGACCGAGGCGGAGCCGTTCTCGGAGCGCCTGCGCTGCTCGGCGCGCACGATGTCGATCCGCGCGTGCAGCATCCGGCGCAGGTACGAGAGGTCCGTTTCCTCCTGAGCGGCTTCGTCGCGCAGGCCGCGGACCTCGCCCAGTCCGAGCTCTTCGATCCCGTCGGCGTACTCCGGGTCCAGGACCCGGTCGATCCGGCGGCGCCCACCGGGGCGGACTTCGATCACGTGCCCATCCTCCGTCGATCGTGCCCACCGGCACTCGATGCCCTGGCGGCATCGTCACGGCCGGCGCGGCTGGTGCGTCCAGTGTGCATGTCCTGCAAGCGCTCCCGCATCACGTCTTGATCCCGAGTGCCAGGGCCGCCTGGTCCGGGGGCAGCGGCGCGCGCTGCGCGATCTTCGCGACGCCGGCGGCCCTGGCGACCAGTTGCGCGTCGTCCCGGGCCGGTGTCCCCGGCGCGTAGTCGGGGGTGTCGGCGCGTCCGATCCGGACGTGCGCCCCCGCGGCGAGCGCCGCGAGCAGCACCGGCAGTCCCGCGGGTCCGACTCCGGCGGCGGTGCATCCGGTTCCCCGCGGCAGCAGCTCCATTGCGGATGCAAATTCGGTCACGGCGTTGGGCGCACTCCGCTCGCCGGCTCGGGAGCCGGGTGATCCTCGGTCGTCGTCCGAGCCCTGGAGTTCCGCTCCGGTCGAGAACCGGGCTTCGCCGGTGAACGCGAGGATCACGTGCGCCGGGTCCGGAATCTCGCGCAGCACGGCCAGATCGGCCGCGCAGCGGGCCAGGAAGTGCACGGCCGTCCCACGTTCGCGCGCACCCGCGCGCAGGTCCCGCACGAACTCCGGTGACGCGTCGAGCGGGCAGCTCAGCGCGTGCGCGCCGCAGGCCACCAGCTCCGGCAGCGGCGTGGTCTCGGAGGCCGTGACCCGCACGAGCAGACCCGTCTGCTCCCGCACGGTCGCGACCAGATCACCGAGCGGTACTCCCGCAACGGGCGGCAGATCGACGACGGACGCGCCGACCCGCGCGCATCCGGCGGCGGACCGCACGAGCTCCGCGACCGATGTGGACGTGCCGTCACCAGGCTGAGCGGCGGCGACGGCGAGCACCGTGCCGGTCGGTTCCGGCGACCCTGTCATGGGGGTGATCTTGGCACACCCACGGGGCCGCGTAGTTGTTCCGATCCGTCAAATGACCATCGGACGGGTGATCGGCGCGGCCGACATCACCCAGGGTGGTCACGATCGCCCGCTGTGCACGGGAATCCGGCCGTGCGCGACGGGCGAACGCCTCAGCGCCCGCGGAGACCTTGCGCGGCGATCCGGCCCGGCGGCTCCCCGGTGTCCGGCGGCACCGAATCCGGGTCGACGGCCGCCGCGACGGCCCGGTCCTGCTCGGCGTCGCCCGCGACGAGCTCCACGTCCACCGGCGCGGTCCGCTTCAGCAGCGCCAGCACCACCGGGCCCAGCTCGTGGTGCAGCACCACCGAGCCGACCCGGCCGACCTTGCGCTCGCCGTGCCACACCGGATCACCGGTCTCCGGGCGGATCTCCACCGAACCGTCCAGGTGCAGCAGCACCATGCGCCGCGGCGGCTTGCCCACGTTGTGCACCTTGGCCACCGTCTCCTGGCCCCGGTAGCAGCCCTTCGCGACGTGCGCGGCGGTGTGGATCCAGCCCATCTCGTGCGGGATCGCCCGCTCGTCGGTGTCGACGCCGACCCGCGGGCGCAGCGCCTCCACGCGCAGCGCCTCGTAGGCCATCGTGCCCGCCGGGCGCACGCCCGCGTCGGTCAACCGCGTCCACCAGTCGACCAGCGAATCCCGCGGCACCACCAGGTCCACCGTGTACAGCCCGCGGAACGGCACGGCGCGCGCGAAGCCGCCGCCGGGCAGGCCCACCACCTCGTACGGGGCCGTCGGCACCGAGCTCACGCCCGCCTTGCCGAGCAGGTCCACCGCGTCCGGGCCGAGCACGCTCAGCAGCGCGAACTCGCCGGAGGCGTCGCGCGGTTCGACCTTCGACCAGAAGCGCATGGCCTCCAGGTACTCCAGCAGCGACTGCTTGCCGTCCACCCCCATCGAGGGCAGCGCGCTGGAAGCTCGCGCCGCCGCCTCGGTGTCCAGGTACACCACGCCGTCGTGGTGGGCGACCATCGCGTGGCAGTCGATGTGGCCCTGGCTGTCGAGCACCAGCGCCTCGGTGCCCTGGCCCTCGGGCAGTTCCGTGAGGTGCTGCGAGAGCACCAGGTGCAGCCAGCTCAGCCGCTCCTCGCCGGGAACCGCGATGATCGCGCGGTTCGACCGGTCGACCACCACCGCGGATCGCGTCGCCGAGCGCTGCTCGGCGAACGGGTCGCCGAAGTGCCACGCCACACCCACGTCAAGCGAGGTGTCCAGCGAGGCCTCCTCCGGGGCCGCGACGGCTCCGGGCAGCTCCAGCAGGGGTGAGTTCATCGTGTCTCCTCGACCGCGCGCTCCAGGTGGTCGGCGTCATCGGTGCCGCGGCAGCCGCGGCACGTTCCCGACAACGCCAGATGCGTGGCGTCCAGTTCGAACCCGCTTCGCCGCCGCAGCAGCTCCGCGAGGTCGTCCAGCAGATCGCACGGCACCTCGTCGATCTCCCCGCACCGGTGGCAGACCAGGTGCACGTGCTCGTGCTCATCCGCCGAGTACGTCGGGGCGCCGTGCCCGAGGTGGGTGTGGCGCACCAGCCCGATGTCCTCGAGCGCGTCCAGCGCACGGTAGATGGTGGTGATGTTCACGGTGCGCGCGGTGCTGCGCACCCGGCGGTGGACTTGATCCGGTGTGGCGTGGCCGAGCTCCCGCACGGCATCGAGCACCAGCCGCCGCTGCGGGGTGACCCGCATGCCGTGCCGGTGCAGCGTGGTGCGCAGCGATCCCGTCTCACCCACTGCCGGCTCCCGTGCTCGACGAACCTGACGTACCCCTCCGATCGTATGCCTTGCCGCTTCGCGGGATCAGCCCGCTCGCTCCGCCTCCGCGAGGAGCCCGCACCGCGCGGCACGCGGTGCGGACATGCATGAGAAATCGATCCCGCAGCGAGGAAGCCGCTGAGGTTCCGTCACCCGACCCACTGCTCAAGCCAAGATGAAAAACAGGCGGTTAGGCTGCGGGTATGCGCGTATTGGCTCTGCTGGACGGGACGTTGGCCGACCCCGAAGCGCCGTTGATGCGGGCCGACGACCTGTCGGTCACCCGTGGCGACGGCATCTTCGAAACGATCTTGGTGGTGGCGCGGGACGCCCGCGAGATGGGGCCGCACCTGGACCGGCTGGAGCGCTCCGGCGCGCTGCTGGACATCCCCACCCCGCCGCGCGCCGTGTGGGAGCGCGCCGCGCAGGCCGTGATCGACGCGTGGCCGTGGGAGACCGACCGCGAGATGGCCCTCAAGCTCGTGTGCAGCCGGGGCGTCGACGGCGGCGACGGCACGCCCACCGGGTTCGCCATGGGCTCCCCGGTCGGGCCGGACACGCTGCGCAAGCGCCGCGACGGCCTGGTCGCGGTGACGCTCGACCGCGGGTTCGCGCCGGACCTCAAGGAGCGCGCGCCGTGGCTGCTGCTGTCGGCGAAGACCCTGTCGTACGCGGTGAACATGGCCGCGCTGCGGGAAGCGGAACGCCGCGGCGCCGACGAGGTGATCTTCACGGCCACCGACGGATCGGTGCTGGAAGGCCCCACGTCGGCGGTGGTGCTGGCCCGCGGCAAGACGCTGATCACGCCCCCGCCGAGCACCGGCATCCTGCCCGGCACCACGCAGGGCGCCCTGTTCCGGGCCGCGGAGAAGGCCGGTTGGGAGACGAAGGTCGAGCCCTTCGTCCAGGCGGAGCTGCGCACCGCCGACGGGGTGTGGATGACCTCCAGCGTCCGGTTGGTCACCCCGGTGCACACCCTCGACGGCACACCGATCAAGGCGGACCCGGAGCTGCACCGGGAGCTCACCGGCCTCTACGAATCCCTCTACTGACGAGAGCGGCCCCGCGACCTCGGGGAGGTCGCGGGGCCGGTCGTCAGCCGACGACGCGTTCGAGCTTCGCGGACAGCCGGGGCTGCAGTTCGTGCTCCGAAGTGGCGCGTTCCTCCACGTAGGCCAGCGACCCGTCGACCACGCCGTAGAGCCGGCTCGCGGCCGTCGCGTCCTCGGCGGTGGGAGTGCGGATCACCGCGTCCGTGGCAAGCTGCCACGTCGTCTTGTTCCGCTGCTGCCCGAAGAACATCTCGGAGATGCCGGTGCTGTGCACCAACAGGAGTTCGATCGTGTCGTCGGGCTGCGGTCGCCACCAGCCGACCTCGCGGAACGCGGGGGCCACCACCGAGCCGCCCTCGCCGTCGAGCCGCCACGCCCTGCTCTCGTAGTACAGGAACGGGCGCCCGTCGTGGGCGAAGGTGACCTGCTGCAGGAAGCGGTAGCTCTCGTCCTGCGACGGGTGCGCCGCCTCGCCCTCGCCGCGCCACACGCCGACCAGCGGCAGCAGCATCAGGCAGGCGCTGTGCAGGTCGGGGCCTTCGCGGAGGTTCGCGGTGTCGCCGACACCGGGCAGGTCGTCGAAGGACGGAACGTTGCGCTCGCGGGTGACCTCGGCACGCTCGGCGGCGGCCTGCACGGCCGCGTCGCCGCTACCGGGCTCCGGCTGGTTGGACGTCGTGGTCATCGTTCGCAGATTACCCGCGACACCGGTGCGGCAAGCCTCGCGGGTCAGTCGTTGTACAGCCGGAACAGCACGTACCCGGCGAACCACAGGACCATGATCGTGGCGATGACGAGCAGCGAGACGAGGCCGTAGTGCAGGAAAGGTATGAGTTCCACGCGCAAAGGATAACCACCGCGAGCGCCCCGTGGAGTGTGGCGTCGGGCATGATTCCGGAGCACAGATCGCCAGAGCAGGGGGGAACCGGGCCGCATGACCGATTTCGACACGCTGCGCGAGCACGCGCTGGCGTTCCGGGAGGATCTGCTCGCGCGCAAGGAGAAGCTCGCGCCCGCCGAGTTCGACTGGTACCCGTACGACACGATGGCGAACATCTTCCACCTGGACCGGTTGCTGTCCGGTCCGAACCGGTCGGTGTTCGACACCCTCGCCGGGAGCCGGATCGCCGACATCGGCGCCGCTGACGGGGACTTCGGCTTCTTCCTGGAGCACGAACTGGGCTGCCAGGTCGACGTGGTCGACAACCCGCCGACGAACTTCAACGGGCTGCGCGCCGCGCGGCGGCTGGTGGAGGAGCTGTCCTCCTCGGTGCGGGTGCACGAGATCGACCTGGACTCGCAGTTCGCGCTGCCCGCCGAGCGGTACGGGGCGGTGTTCTTCCTCGGGCTGCTCTACCACTTGAAGAACCCGTTCTACGTCCTGGAGGCGCTCGCCCAGCGGGCGGAGCTGTGCTTCCTGTCCACCCGCGTCGCGCGGCAGGCGCCGGACGGCACGCCGTTGCGCGACCAGCCGGTCGCCTACCTGCTGGACCCGGTGGAGGCGAACAACGACGCCACCAACTTCTGGATCTTCTCCGAGACCGGGCTGAAGCGGTTGTTCGAGCGCACCGGCTGGGAGGTCGTCGAGTTCGTCACCGTCGGCTGCGAGGAGGGCTCCGAACCCGCCCGCGCCGACCGCGACGAACGGGCCTTCGCCATGCTCCGCTCCCGCCGCACCTGACCCGAACAGCAGAAGGGCCGGTACCCGAGGGGTACCGGCCCTTCTGACTGAAGTCCGCGCAGTCCTTGATCCGTGTCTTGTCAGCGGCGAAGCCGCTGAGCAGCGACCACGCACGCAGCCGGACCACCGGCGGGTTCTCAGGTGTCTTCTCGCGAGGACAGCTTTTTCCCTCGTGGCGGAGCCACTTGGGAAAAAGATCCCGCAGCGAGAGACCGACTGAGGTTCCGCCACT
>NZ_JBSFWJ010000064.1:0-37363 GCF_053592695.1 Saccharopolyspora sp. NPDC002578
AACCTCAGCGGTTTCCTCGCTGCGGGATCTTTTTTCCAAGTGGCTCCGCCACGAGGAAAAAAGCTGTCCTCGCGAGGAAACCGCTGAGAACCCGCGGGTGGTCCGGCTGCGTGCGTGGTCGCTGCTCAGCGGCTTCGCCGCTGACAGGACAACGACCAGCAAACGCCGCTCACCTGGAACGACAAGATCAAGGACAGGCAGTGAGGTTCCGCCACCTGCCCTCTGCGCCGAACGACCCGGACACCCTCAAATCATGTTCGTGCGGCGGTAGATCGCCATTGCCGGTTTGGTGAGCAACCCGGCTTCGGACAGGAAGTCCATCAGGTGCACGCAACTGTTGCGCAGCATGGACTTGCGGTGCTCGTTGCGCCGCACTGCGGCCATGGCCCGTTCCGGGTCGAGCCCCACGGACTTGTAGACGTCCTTCTGCACCATGTTCGTCACGACGACGTTCGCGACCAGCGAGATCAGCAGGGCGCTGGCGTGGCGGCGCACGGTGCCGGCGCCGCGCAGGCTCTCCTTGATCTCCTGGCGGGCGAACTTCATGTGCCGGGATTCCTCGACCACGTGGATCTTGCTGGTGGTGCGCACGATCGGCAGCACGTCGTCGCCGCGCATCCAGTCGCGCTGCATGACGTCGAGGACCTCTTCGGCGACGAGGATGCCGCCGTAGGCGGATTCGGCGCTGGCGACCGTCTTGAACAACCGGCCGAGCTGCGCGACGAACGGCGGCGGCAGGTACGCGGGCACCTCCATCTTCGCGCAGGCGCGCGCGAACATGATCGAGTGCCTGCATTCGTCGGCGATCTCGGTGAGCGCGAACCGGAATTCGGCGTTGGCGGGGTCCTTGACGTACTGGTCGCGCAGGATCATCTGCTGCAGGATCATCTCGAACCAGATGCCGATGCTCATGATCGAGCAGACTTCGTGCCTGGTGAGCGTGATCTGCTGCTCGGGGGTGAGCTCGTCCCACAGCGGGGTCCCGTAGAGGGTGCTCCACTCCGGGTTGAGGCCGTGGCGGTCGGCGGGCAGCGGCGATTCCCAGTCCACTTCCGTGGCCGGGTCGTAGGACAGCGTCGCGGCCGAGTCCAGCAACCGCTGCGACACGTCCTCGTCCGCGGCGGTCCGCTGCGCGGGTTCGGTCGGTGTGCTGGTCATGGGTGCACCTCCACTGGGCCTCGCGGGCCGCGGGACGGGCGGTTCCGCCGTGTCGCGCGACCGCTCGCACGCTCCAACGAAAAACGCCTTATGAGACTCCGTGTCATCTTAGACAGATTGTCAATAAGGTGTCGATAGCCCCCTGCGACCTCAACGGGCCGGAACGCGCAACGACGCGCCTCGTGCTCATCCGACCACCAGAACGAGCCGCGACACCCCGATGGAGGTGCGCGTGTCGCACCGGGCGGAGCACGTTCCAGCGCCCTCCGCAGGGTCGCGGCGCGTCGCGCCGACCGCCCCCGACACACAGTAAGTCAAGCGATTGCCTTACAGTCGGTCGTGTTCCTCGCGGAACCAGTCCGAGCACGCACGATGCGGGAGCCGAGCGCCGTTCGAGCCAAGGAGCGATCGATGTCCGTCCTGTCCCGTCCCGCGGTGGCGGCCCTGGCCGCCAAGGCCATGCAGCGGGCGGTCCGCTCGCGGCACCGCCCACCGCTCGACCGCTTCCCCGACTTCCCCGGCGACACCGCCGAACTCACCGTGCCGACCTCGGTCGCGCCGGCCCGAGCCGTGCTCTACCGCCCGGCGGACGCGGGACCGAACCCGCCGCTGCACGTCAACTTCCACGGCGGCGGATTCGTGCTCGGCCTGACCGAGCTCGACGACCCGCTGTGCCGGTTGATCGCGGGCACCGCCGGGGTCGCCGTGCTCAACGTGGACTACGTCCTCGCCCCGCAGCACCCGTTCCCCGCCGCGCCGCGGCAGGTCGCCGAGGTGACGCGCTGGGCGGCCGAGCACGGTGCCCGGCACGGCTGGGACGGGAGCAGGCTCTCCGTCGGCGGGCAGAGCGCGGGTGGCTCGCTCGCGGCGGCCGTCGCGCGCCAGGCGCTCGAACAGGACGGCCCGCCACTCGCGCTGCAAGTGCTGCACTACCCGGCGCTCGACCTGACGACCCCGGTGCGGGACAAGCCGTCGCCGCTGGCCCGGCCCACGCTGCGGCCGTGGATGGGCGAGATGTTCAACGCCTCCTACGCGCCGGACCGCGCCGTGCGCGCGGACCGCCTGCTCTCCCCCGCCGCGCCGACGGACACCGCGGACCTCACCGGCATCGCCCCGGCGCTGATCGTCACCGCCGAGTTCGACAACCTCGCCCGCGAAGGCGAGCGCTACGCCGAGCGCCTGAGCGGCGTCGGCGCCCTCGTCCGGCACCACGTCGTCGCCGAAGCCGACCACGGTTACGACGTCGACGACGCGGACAAGGCCCTGGAGTCCTACCGCGTGATCGCCCACCACGTCCGGCGAGCCCTGCACCCGCCGCAGGGCTCGTGATCCGCGCGACCCCGTTCGGCGACTCCCACCGGCGACACCGGACCGGGAACGCCCCGCACCGAGAGGAGAACCACCGATGCCCGCTCCGCTGACGCTGGAGTCCACTGTGGCCGAATGGCTCGACCACCCCGCAGGCGGCCCGATCCTGCGCGGCGTGCTGGAGGACAACGGCCAAAGCCCGGCGCTGCTCACCGCCGTCCGGCACTTCACCATGAGCCGGCTGGTGGAGATGAGCGGCGGACGCATCGGTGCCGACGAGCTGGAACGCCTCGCCGCCGAGGCCAACGCCGCGGCCGGGGTCTCGCCCGACGCACCCCGCCCCGCGCCCGCGCCGCGGTGGCAGGAGCGGATCACGCAGGGCCGCTTCGCCGGCAGCACCGTCATCATCACCGGCGCCGGATCGGGGATCGGCCGGGCCACCGCCTCCCGCGTCGCCCGCGAAGGCGGCCGGGTGGTGGCCGCCGACATCGCCCAGGACCGGCTCGACGCCCTGGCGAACGAGCTCGACGGCCACGAGGTCGTACCGGTGCGCGCCGACATCACCCGCGAGGACGGGGTGGCCGCGATCCTGGCCGCCGCGGACGGCCGGGCCGACGCGCTCGCGAACGTCGCCGGGATCACCGATTCCGCGGTGCCGCTGCACGAGGTCGACGACGAGCTTTGGCAGCGGGTGCTGGACGTGAACCTCACCGGCATGTTCCGGCTCACCAGGGCGGTGCTGCCGCTGATGATGGCGGCGGAGCGCGGATCCATCGTCAACATCACCTCGGAGGCCGCGCTGCGCGGCTCCACCTCGGGCACCGCTTACACCGCTTCCAAGCACGCCGTCGTCGGGCTCACCCGCAGCGCGGCGTTCATGTACGGCCCCAGCGGTATCCGGGTCAACGCGGTCGCCCCCGGCGGTGTCGCGACCGGCATCGAAGGCGGCATGTCCTCGACGATGGGCCGGGAACGCCTGGAACCGCTGCTGGCGACGCTGCCCACCATCGCCGAGCCCGAGCACATCGCCGCATCGGTCGCGTTCCTGCTCAGCGACGACTCGGTCAACATCAACGGCGCGCTGCTCCCGTCCGACGGAGGCTGGTCCGTCCAGTGACGCCCCTGGCCCCGGCCTGCGTAGAGGCCGGGTGGCGGAACCTCAGGTGCTTCCTCTCTGCGGGATCTTTTTCCCTAGTGGCTCCGCCACGAGGAAAAAAGCCGTCCTCGCGAGAAGACGACTGAGAACCCGCGGCGGTGCCGGTGTCTTAGGTGGTCGCTGCTCAGCGGCTTCGCCACTGACAGGACACGGACCGAGAACTCTGCCTAACCGGGACGACGGGGTGAAAGCCGAGTACCGTCGAATCACCTGAGTCAGTCAACTGATTTACGATCATCATCGGCAATGGAATCATGGACCAGGAGTGCGCGTGACCCAGCAACCGACCGACGGACCCACCGGCACGCCGATCTCCACCCGCAGAACCGGATTCGGCCCCGCGCCGGACGTGGCGGCGGTGCGCGGCCGGGACGGGATCATGCAGGTGCCGACGCCGTTCGGCCCCTCCGCGTGGCTGCTCACCCGGCACGCCGACGTGCGCCGGATGCTCGGCGACGCCGACGCCTTCCGCAACGGCTGGGGCCCGGAGGATCTGGGCGGGCAGCGCCGCGACCCCCGCCAGCTCTCCGGTGACCGCAGCGGCAACCTGCTCGCGCTGGACCCGCCCGACCACACGCGGCTGCGCCGGATGCTCACGCCCGAGTTCACGGTGCGGCGCATGCGCCGCCTGGAACCGCGCATCGTGGAGATCGTCGAGCAGCACCTCGACGCCCTCGAAGAGCACGGCCCGCCGGTCGACCTGGTCGCGCACTACGCGCTGCCGATCCCCTCGCTGGTCATCTGCGAACTGCTCGGAGTTCCCGCCGAGGACCAGGCCGAATTCCAGGAGCGCACCAACCGCCAACTCGACACCACCGCGCCGGAGGACGAGAAGGTCGAGCTGTCCCGGCAGTCGCTCGCCTACATGACCGGTCTCGTCGACCGCGCGCGGCAGCAGCCCGGCGACGACCTCATCGGCATGCTCATCCGCGAGCACGACGAGGCGCTGACCAACGCCGAACTCGTCGGCATCGCCAACCTGCTGCTGGTCGCCGGGCACGAGACGACCTCCAACATGCTCGGCCTCGGCACCCTCGCGCTGCTGCGCCACCCCGAGCAGCTCCGGCTCGTCCGCGACGACCCGGACGCCGTGCCGGGTGCCGTCGAGGAACTGCTGCGCTGGCTCAGCGTCGTCAACAGCGGCTCACCCCGGATGGCGACCCGCGACGTCGAGTTCGAGGGCAGCACGATCCGCCGCGGCGACCTCGTGTCATTCAACCTCCCGGCGGCGAACCGGGATCCGCGGCTGCTCGACGACCCGGACCGGCTCGACGTGACCCGGAGCGCGAGCCCGCACGTCGGCTTCGGCCACGGCATCCACCACTGCATCGGCGCCCCGTTGGCCCGGATGGAGATGCGCATCGCCTTCCCCGCGCTGCTGCGCCGCTTCCCGGACCTGCACCTCGCGATCCCGCACGAGGACGTCGACTTCGCCACCTACCAGGCGATCTACGGCGTGAAGGAACTCCCCATCGCCTGGTGACCCATCGCCTGGTGACCCATCGTCTGGTGACAGAGCACCTCACCGGGCCTTGCGGGCGTGGGCGATGAGGTCGGTGAAGGTGCTGATCAGGTCGGCTTCGCGGAGCGGATTGATGCTGACCCAGTCGCCGTTGCGGCCGATGCGGACCCGGCCCCTCGGTCCGTCCACCCAGGACAGTTCGGCGCCCGCGCGCGCGGCGGTGCCGTCGCGGCGGCGGCGCGTCGCGCCGAGCTGGCCCTGGCCGCGCACCTTCGGCAGCAGCTTGATCAGCTGGTCCAGCTGGGCCGGGTCGCCGCCGTGGTCGCGCACCAGGTCCCGCAGCCTGCGCTGCCGCTCGGCGTCGTGCTCGACGTCGGCGATCTCCCGGTTCGCTTCCACGACCGCTCGCGCGGGCAGCGCGATGGGCATCGACCGGGCGGCGTCCAGCTCGGGCACCGCCGCGAGCAGTTCCCGCAGCAGCGAGTCCTCCGCGACCCGGTGCACCGCCACCACGTCGGCCGGCTCCGCGCCGAGCGCGCGCCGCAGGATCAGCGCCGACGACCGGTAGAGCAGCGCCGCCACGCCCGTCGTGCCGCCAGGACCGGTCACCACCAGGTCCACCGCACCCCGGTGCTCGCGCAGTGCCGCGACGAGGTCCGCGGCGAGGCCGGTCGGTCCGGAGTCGTCGGCCAGTCCGCGCAGGCCCAAGGTCTGCCCGGCCGTGTTCAGCAACACCTCGCGCTCGCCGCCGATGCGGCCGAACGACGGCACCCGCAGCGGGAACGGGCACGGCACTCCGGCGTGCGTGGCGAGCAGGTCCAGCTCGACGAGGCCGAACCGCACGCCCACCGCCTCGGCCACGGTGCCGCCCGCCGTCACGACCGCTCCCCGCCCGCGGCGCGCAGGATCCGCTGGATCTCGGCGTCGCGGTCCAGGTAGCCCGTCACGGTCTCCTGCAGCGCGGCGTGGAACGTGTTCACCCCGGTGTCCGCGCCGCCCACTTCACCGGCGAGGCCGGTTTCCCCCGCGGCCGCGCGGAGTTTCATCGCCAAGTGCAGCGCGGGCGGCGCGGTGCCGAGCTGCGGCAGCCGTTGCGCCAGCGCGCCAGCCGAGTTCACCAGGCCCGTGGTGCCTTCGCCGATCGCGGTCAGCGCCGCGACCTGCGTGGTGAGCTCGTCCGGCTGGAGCTGGAAGCCCTTCGACGCGTTCTCGGAAGTCATGTCGTGTTCCCCCTTGAAGAATGGCTCGGACTGGGCGCCTGTCTTCGATCTCGGCGGGCGCAGCGGGTCGGGTAGCGGACCTCAGCGGTTTCCTCGCTGCGCCCCTGGCCGGTGTGGCGGTTTTTCCCGAGTGGCTCCGGGGAAAAAGCCGTCCTCGCGAGGAAGCCGCTGAGAAACCGCGGGTGGTCGGCCTGCTCAAGCTGGTCACTGCTCAGCGGCTTCGCCGCTGACAGGACAACGCGACAGATCCGTTACTCCCCGATGACCGGGGGCATCACGGGTTCGTCGACCTCGAAGAGCCGCTGGTCGAGCAGCGGGAGCCGGTTGCGGTGCTCGGTGCCCTCGTCGTCGCGGTCCCGGCCCGCGGCACCGCCCGGCATCATCCCGCCGCGGCCACCTCCTCTGCCCGCGCCCGCCGCCGCTGCCTGCGCGGCCGCCGCGCGCAGCGCCGCGGTACCGATCCCCGCACGCCCGCCCGGCGGCAGCGCCGCGTCCAGCGGCCCGGCGCCGACGAGCTTCCCCCACGGCACGCCGCCCCCAGACGTGCCGCCACCCGTCGGGGATCCGCCGGCGAACGCCGCCGAGCTCGTGGACGCGGGCCCGGCGATCGCCTCCCCCTGCCCGGCGGATCCCGACGCTCCCCCTGCCCCCGTGGCCCCCGTGGCGGCGATCGAGCGGCTGCTGCCGAGCAGGCTCTGCTCGTAGGTCTGCATCACGTGCACCGCCTGGGCCTTCTGCTCGGCGGACGCGACGTTCGCGAGGAACCCGCTCGCGATGCCCCCGGCCACCGCGCCCACGGCGGCCCCCATCATCGCCCCCGGAGCGGCGCCGATCCCCCCGGCTCCGGCACCGAGGACGCCGCCGATCACCGTGCCCGCCGCGGTTCCCAGCGAGGTGCCGGCGCCGGTGAGCGCCGCGGAATCGGTCGGCGGCGGCATCTCGTCGCGCGCGACCGCCAACGCGTCGCCCGCCTCCCGTACCGCCTGCCCGTTGGTACCGGCACGAGCACCGATGTCCGAGGTCCGGTCCCCCAGTTCCCCCAGTTCACCGGCGGCCCGCTGCGCGGCCTGCCCGTTCCAGTTCCGTTCCAGCGAACCGCGCTGTTCGCGCAATCCTTCGGCGTGACCGGCCAGTTCGGTGCCGTGCCGCTCCCATTCCCCTGCAACGTCGCCGACGTCGCCGACGTCGGCGCCCTGCCACAGCATGTCGTAGAGCTGTTGGTGCGTGTAGGAGTTCCAGTTCGTCCCGTCCTCCGGGATCGGCGAGCCGAAGTACCCCTCCCACACGTTGCGCAGCGCGTCCACCACGGGCTGCGCCAGCGCTCCGACCGGCCCGCCCTGCCCCAGCACGGCCGTCGCGGTGTCCGCGAGGGACTGCACCCCGTCGGACGCCGCGGCGATCAGCTCGTCATCTCCCCTGTCGGCCATGTCCCGCTTCATCCCCCTGCACCCCGGAATACGACGCGGTGAAACGGTATCTGCGACCGATGAAATCCTGATGAAACGATGATCGTCCGGCTCGCCCCACCACCCGCGCCCGAGCTCGCGCCGCCCACGACGCACGCGCTCGTCCTCCGCCGCGAACCGCCCTTCTTCCATCTTGACGTTCCGAACGAGCGGCGTTGTTGACCGTTGTCCTGTCAGCGGCGAAGCCGCTGAGCAGTGACCAGCTTGAGCAGAACGACCACCGGCGGGTTCTCAGCGGCTTCCTCGCGAGGACAGCGATTTCGCCGTGCAGGGGTGCTACATCAGAAATCGATCCCGCAGCGAGGAAGCCGCTGAGGTTCCGCTACCCGACCCGCTACGCAGGCCGCAGATGGCAGTCTCGGACAACACTCACAAGAACACGTCGCGAAGGCCGGTGATCCGTTCGGTGGGGCCGGTCTCCGCTAGGGCGAGCGTGGAGCGGAAGTGCTCTTGGGCCTCGTCGTGGTGTCCTTCTCGCAGGCAGGTGTCGGCCAAGCGCTGGTGCATCTCCAACGCCACCGAGGTCGGACCGTCCGCGGGGAACGCCTGCAGCGCGCGGCGCTGCGAGTCGAGCGCGGCCGCCCGGTCTTCCAGCTCGTACTCGGCCGTGCCCAGCCGGGACAGGCTTGCCGCGTAGAGCACGAGATCGCCGAGCTCTTCGGCGGAGTCGACGGCTCGGCGCAGCGCGGACGCCGCCTCGGCGAAGCGGCCGACGACGAGGTGCACGCTGCCGGTGTAGCAGAGCGCTCGCGCCATCATCGCGGAGCTCCCGAGCTTCTCGCCCAGGGCGTGGATGCGCTCGAAGCGTTCGAGGGCCTCTTCGTGGCGGTGGTCGACGTGCTGGAGGTAGCCGAGGTACGAGTCCGCGCGTTCGATCAGCCACTCGTCGCCCAGCTCGACGGCCGCTTCGAGCGCTTCGCTCAACGCGTCGACCGCTTCGTGCTTGGCCCCGGACAACCCGGCCACCACGCCCAAGGCGCCCAGGGCGCGGGACTCCTCCCAGCGGTCGCCGAGGTTCCTGGCGGTGTGCAGCGCATCCCGGTAGCAGTGGTGCGCCTGCTCGTGGCGTCCTTGGACGAGTTCGACGCAGCCGAGCCAGAAGCGCAGCGCCGCGATCATCCGCCGCTCGGTGGCGTCGGCGACGTGCTCCAGCGCGATCTCCACCGCGGCCCGGCACTCGTGGATCCGTCCCCGCCGCAGCAGGTAGTCGACGCCCGCCTCCGCGAGCAGGCACGCGTGGTCCACGTTGCCGGTGGCCACGGCGTGCGAGACCACGTCGGACAGATCACCTGCCGAGTTCAGCCATTCGACCGCGTCGCGCATCCCGCTGAACGGCGTCGGGCCGGTACCCGGCTCGTCTGGTCGTCCCGTGCGCTTCCAGTCGACGGCTCGGCGGGCGGCGGTCAGGTGGAGTTCGAGCAGCCTGCGGTCGGCGGCGGCGGTCTCGGCGAAGTGCTCCGCGGCGAGCCGCCGCGCGAACACGGCGACCAGGTCGTGCAGCCGGTACCGGCCGACGGCGGGTTGCTGCACCAGGTTCGCGTCCACCAGGTTCTCCAGCACTTGACCGGCGCGCGCGGGTGCGCAGTGCAGCATCGCCGCCATCGCGATGCGGTCCAGCTCGGCGGACGGCGCGCGGCTCAGCGCCCGGAACGCGCGCTGCTCGATGCCGGGAATCCGGTGGTAGGACAGGCGAAACGCCGCTTCCACGCTGCGATCCCCCGCTGTCAGCTCGCCGAGCCGGGCGTCGTCGTCGGAGAGCCGCGAGACCAGGTCGTCCCAGGTCCACATCGGCCGGTGCTGCAGTCTCGCCCCCGCGATGCGCAGCGCCAGCGGCAACCACCCGCACAGCCGGGCGAGTTCGCGCGCCGCGGCGCGGTCCCGATCCGTGGACGGGGTGCCGACGATGCCGCCGAGCAGTCCTTGCGCGGCGTCCACGTCCAGCGGCCCCAACGAGATCCGGCACCGCACGTCCAACCCGGTCAGCCGTCCGCGGCTGGTCACCAGCACTCTGCTGCCGGGACCGGCGGGCAGCAGCGGACGCACTTGTTCGGAGCTCGACGCGTCGTCGAGGACCAGCAGCAGCCGCAGCGGCATCGTCGCCGATCGCCACCGCGCCGCGAGCTCGTCGACGTCGTCCGGGATCGCGCCGTCCTCGACGTCCACCGCGCGCAGCAGTCGTCGCAGCACCCGCTGCGGCGCCAACGCGTCGCGCACCTCGCTGTGGCCGTGCAGATCCACGAACAAGCAGCCGCCGGAGCATTCGGCGCGCAGCGCCCGCGCCGCCGTCACGGCGAGCGCGGACTTCCCGGAGCCCGCGACGCCGTCCACGGCGTCGACCGCCACCGCCCCGCCTTTCGCCGATGCGGTGAGCAGCGCCAGTTCTCGATCGCGGCCGACGAGGTCGCCGACGTCGGCCGGGAGCTCGTCGCGCGCGGCCCCGCGCCGGACGGTCGCGCGGGGCGTGAGGTCTTCGCCGAGCAGCACCGCCTGCTGCACGCGCCGGGTCTCCGCGCCGGGTTCGACGCCCAGTTCCTCCACCAGCCGGTGGCGCAGTTCGGCGTACACCGCGAGCGCGTCGGCCCGCCTGCCGCCGTCGTGCAGCGCGCGCATCAGCAGCGCGGCCAGGGTCTCGTTGTCCGGGTGCGCCGCGAGCAGCGCGGACAGCTCCTCGACGACCTCGGCGTGGCGGCCGAGCCGCAGCTCCCAGTCGGCCTTCTGCTGCGCGAGCGCGATCCGCCGCTCCGTCCAGCGCCGCCGCTGGCTCACCACGAACGGACCGGGAAGCCCGGTGAGCGGTTCGCCCGCGAACAGCGCGAGCGCGTCGCCGCACAGCTGCACCGCCGCCGCCAGATCACCCGTGCGATGCGCCGCGCGGGCTTGTCCCGCGAGGTCTTCCAGCAGCACCGAATCCACCCGCACCCGGTCGCCGTGGAACCGGTAGCCACCGCGGTCGCCGCTGATGACGGCGTCGACGCCGAGGCTCTTGCGCACCCGGTAGACGTAGCCCGGCACCACTTTGAGCCCGGTGCCCGGCGGTTCCTCGCCCCACACCGCGTCGAGCAGCTGCTGCCTGCTGACCGTCACGTCCGGCCGCAGCAGCAACCCGGCCAGGAACGCCTGCTGGCGGACCGGGCCGAGGTCCAGCGGCGTCGTGCCGCGCCAGGCTCGCAGCGGGCCGAGGACGGTGAAGCTCAGTCCGCGCTCGGCGGACACCGGTGGGCCGTTCACCTGAACCGGCGGCATGCGTTGAGCGTACGCAGTGGATCAGCGCGAGGTGGTGCTTTTCGCGATGCTCTCCCGAATTCCCCCGGAGGGCGGCGCGGACCGGCGCCCGGATCTCCACGCCGACCGGCACGCCCGAGGCTCTGACCGGGAATAGCGCGACGGCGCGGCGGTGTTGGCGGGTCATGGACGAGCCGACCACCGGCGGCCCCGAACCCGCTCGCGCGCGGGAACTGCTGGCCGCGGAGCGCGCCGGGGCGCTGGAGCGGATCGAGTCCCTGCGGCGGCAGCTGACGTCCGTCCGGGAGGTCTCGACCTGGACGGGCACCGACGACGAGCACGACCCGGAAGGCGCGACCATCGCCTACGAGCGCGCCCAGCTGCACGGACTGCTCACCGACGCCACCCGCGAACTGGAGGCGCTGGACCGGGCGGCGATCCGCGTGCGGGAGGGTTCCTACGGGCGCTGCGAGGGCTGCGGCGACGACATCGCGCCCGCCCGCCTGGAGGCCCTTCCGGCCGCGAGCACGTGCATCACCTGCGCCACCCGCCGCTGAACCGAGCCCGCGCAGGACGCCCGCCGGGCACGCCCGGCTCATTCCAGGGCGTTGAGCCGGCGGGCCGTCACGGCTCGTTCGAACGGGGTGTCGCCGCGGGCGCGGTGGTCGCCGAGGTCGGCGTGCAGCTTCGCGATCAGCTCGCTGTCGTGGTGCGAGGCGAGCTCGGCGAGCTCCGGGTCCGACTCCGCCAGGACCTGCCGGAACCGCAGTTCCGCCAGCGGTCCGAGCCGGTCGTAGATCTCCAGGAACAGCCGCTGCGCGTCGGCCCGCCGCCACTCGTCGGGGAGCATCTCGGCGGGTAGGTCGGGGTCCCGCTCCGGGAAGCCCCGCCAGTCCACGCGCAGTTCGGTCCGCCGGCGCAGCGCTTCGGCGGGTTCGATCCGCCCTTCGGACAGCCTCGCCCGCAGCGGTTCGTAGCGGTGCAGGAAGTCCCGGTACTCCTGCGCCAGCGGTGCCAGGTCGAACGCGGCGGACGGGCCGCCCGCGGCCAGGCCGGGCACCTCGGTGGCGCGCAGGACGGTCGCGCGTTCGATGCCGAGTTCGCCGACGAGCTCACCCGCGGCGCCCGCCAGGTCGCGCGGGGTGACCCACAGCCCGTCGTAGAGCGCCGCGAACCCGAGCAGGCGCAGCCGGGAGCGCAGCGCGGTGCGCACGTCGCGGGCCTGCTCGGGCACCGAGAAGGCGACGATCGTCCACATCCCGTCCCACTCCGGGGCCTCGCCGCCGAAGGTCAGCATCCGGTAGGTGCGGTCGACGATGACGTCGCTGGTGCGCGGCGGGATGCCGTAGGCGGTGGTGCGGCCGACCCGCGAGGTGGTCAGCAGTCCTTTCGCGGCGAGCCTGCGCATCGTCGCCCTGGCGTTGTCCACTCCGACGCCGAATTCCGCGAGCAACCGGATCAGCGCGGCGGACGGGATGTGCTCGTCGCGCCAGTACCAGTGGTCCCCCAGCAATGAGGTCAGCAGGAGCTGCGGTTCGGTGCGCGCCCTCAGCTCGGCGACATCCGGCATCGCCCCTCCTCCCTACGGGCCGCAGCCTACGTGCCGGTGCCCGCGGGCGATCCGCTCGGCGCACGAGAACCTTGCTATTGGAGACACCTCATGCGACGCTCGTCACCTAGATCGTCGCCAATGATCGGTTCCCCGGCCGCGATCACCACGCCTGGCACAGACCCAACGCAGGGAGAACGACCGCCATGCGCCCTTCCTCCGGCTTACCCCGCTCGACGCTGGTCGTCCTCGCCGCCGCAGCCCTCGCGCTGACCGGCTGCGGATCCGGCGGCGCCGAGACCATCCAGCCCGCGCCTCCCGGTTCGAACGCCGCGCTCTACGACGCGTTGCCCGAATCGGTCCGGGAAGCAGGCGTGATCCGCTTCGCGGGCGACTCGCACCCGCCCTACCGGACGGTGGGGCCCGACGGCTCGATCACCGGCATCGACAAGGACTTCCAGGACGCGCTGAGCCGGATCCTCGGCGTGCGCACCGAAACGATCATCGTCGACAGCCTGCCCGCGGCCCTGCAAGGAATGCTGTCGGACCGCTACGACGTCTTCAACGGGCCGGTGAAGGTGACCGCCGCGCGCCAGAAGCAGTTCGACACCGTCACCTGGATGACCGCCCGCACCTCCTACGCGGTCCCCGTGAACACCGCGGAGCCGATCACCACGGCCGATGCGCTGTGCGGCAAGAGCGTCGCGGTCGTCACCGCCAGCATCGTCGAGGACCAGCTCGACCAGCTCTCCGCGCACTGCGAGCGCACCGGGCGCGCCCCCGTCGCGTCCATCGCACTCGCCGACACCAACGCCACGCTGCTCGCCGCCCGCTCCGGACGCGCCGCAGCCGCCGGGATGACCCAGGCCGCCGCCATCGACCTCGTAGCCAAGGACGACACCTACGACTACGTCGTGCAGACCGAGCAGCAAGGCGCCACCGCCGACAAGCTCGCCCTCTACACCGCCGAGTTCAGCAGGCTCGGACCCGTGCTCGACGAAGCGTTCCAGCAGCTGTTCGCCGACGGCACCTACCAGCGGATCATGCACGAGTGGGGGCTCGACGACGCCACCGTGCCCGCGCCCGAGTACAACGCCGGGAAGCCCGCATGAGCGCCCCCACCGCCGCCGCGGACCGCCACGACGTCGCCACCGCGCACGGCCGGATCCGGCCCTGGCGCTGGGTGGCGGGAGCGGTGCTGGCGCTGCTCGCCGCGCGCCTGGTCGCCTTCCTGATCACCAACGAGCGCTTCCAGTGGGACGTCGTCGCCGCGCACCTGTTCGCGCCCTCGGTGCTGGCCGGGCTCGGCACCACCGTGCTGCTGGCGGTGCTGGCGATGGCCATCGGCCTGGTGCTCGGGGCGGTGCTGGCGGCCGCGCAGCTGTCCGACTTCGGCCCGTTCCGGTGGGCCGCGACGCTCTACGTCGGGCTCTTCCGGGGCATTCCGCCGCTGGTGCAGCTGATCTTCTGGTTCAACCTGGCGTACCTGCTGCCGGAGCTGAGCATCGGCGTGCCGTTCGGACCGGAACTGCTGAGCTGGGACACCAACGAGCTCATCACCCCGCTGACCGCGGGCGTCATCGGACTGTCGCTGGTCGAGTCCGCCTACCTCGCCGAGATCATCCGCGCCGGGGTGCTGGGCGTCGACCAGGGCCAGCGCGAAGCGGCCTGCGCGATGGGCTTCACGCCCGGCCAGACGTTCTTCCGGATCGTGCTCCCGCAAGCTCTGCGGGTGATCATCCCGCCGAGCGGCAGCCAGTTCATCAGCGTCCTCAAGGGAACGGCGCTGGTCTCGGTGATCGCGATGAACGACCTGCTGCACGCCGTGCAGGTCATCTACAACCAGACCTACGAGATCGTGCCGATGCTGCTGGTCGCCTGCTTCTGGTACCTCGCCGTCGTCACGCTGCTCACCATCGGCCAGCGCCGCCTCGAACGGCGCGTCGCCCGCGGGCACCTCCGCGAAGTCCACGAAGGAGGGTCGGCATGAGCCCCGTGCTGCGGATGCGCGGCGTCACCAAGAGGTTCGGCTCGCACGCCGCGCTCGACGGGATCGACCTCGACGTGGCCGAAGGCGAAGTCGTCGTGGTCATCGGCCCGTCCGGCTCCGGGAAGTCGACGCTGGTGCGCTGCGCCCACCAGCTGGAGTCGATCGACGGCGGCGCGATGTACCTCGACGGCGAACTGCTCGGCCACGAGGAGCACCGCGGCGGGCTGCGGGCGCTGAGCCCGGCCGGTGCCGCCGCGCAGCGCCGCAAGGTGGGCATGGTCTTCCAGCAGTTCAACCTGTTCCCGCACTTCAGCGTGCTGCGCAACGTCACCGAAGCACCCCGCCGGGTGCACGGCCGCGACCGCGCCGACGCCGAACGGGACGCCACCGCGCTGCTGGAGCGGGTCGGGCTCGGCGAAAAGCTGCACGACTACCCGCGGCGGCTCTCCGGCGGCCAGCAGCAGCGGGTGGCGATCGCGCGGGCGCTGGCCACCCGGCCGCGGATCATGCTGTTCGACGAACCGACCAGCGCGCTCGACCCCGAACTCGTCGACGAGGTGCTGGGCGTGCTGCGCGGGCTCGCGGGCGACGGCCTGACGATGGTCGTGGTCACCCACGAGATGAACTTCGCCCGCGAGATCGCCGACCGCTGCGTGTTCATGGAAGCGGGCCGGATCGTCGAATCCGGGCCGCCCGCCGACATGTTCGGCGCGCCCAAGAGCCCACGGCTGCGGGCCTTCCTGTCCCGCCACCACTCCCAGGAGGTGCGTTCGTGATCACCATCGCCGCGGTCGGCGACCTCATCCTCGACGAACCCGACCCCGCCTCGTTCCTCGCGCCGTCGGCACCGCTGCTGCGCGACGCCGACGTCACCATCGGCCAGGTCGAGGTGCCGCACTCCACGAGCACCGTGCAGGTCAGCACCGACGTGCCCGCGCCACCGGCCGATCCCGCCGCGCTCGGCGCGCTCGCCGACGCCGGGTTCGACGTGGTCACGCTGGCGGGCAACCACATCTTCGACGCCGGTGAGGCCGGGGTGATCGACACCGCCGCCCACGCGCGGGCCGCCGGGCTCGTGCCGACGGGAGCGGGCGCCGACCTCGCCGAGGCCCGCGCCCCGGCCGTCGTGGAACGCGGCGGGCTGCGGATCGGCGTGCTGTCCTACAACTGCGTCGGCCCGCGCGAATCCTGGGCCACCTCGCGGAAAGCGGGCTGCGCCTACCTGCACGTGCTCACCCACTACGAGCTCGACCACGCCAGCCCCGGCGGGCCGCCACGCGTCTACACCTTCGCCGACCCCGACGGCCTGGAAGCCATGGCCGACGACATCGCGCGGCTGCGCGCCGAAGCGGACGTGGTGCTGGTCGGGTTGCACAAGGGCGTCGGGCACACCCCGGCCGCCGTGGCCATGTACGAAGGGCCGGTGGCGCGGGCCGCGATCGACGCCGGCGCGGACGCCGTGTTCGGCCACCACGCGCACATCATGCGCGGCGTCGAAGTGCATCGCGGCAAGCCCATCTTCCACGGGCTCGGCAACTTCGTCACCGTCACCCGCGCGCTCACCCCGACCGGCGGGGACAACGCCGAACGCGCCGCGTGGGCCGCGAAGCGCACCGCGCTCTACGGCTTCGCTCCCGACCCGGACATGCCGTACTACCCGTTCCACCCGGAGAGCCGGAACACCGTCGTGGCCACCTGCCGCTTCGACCGCGACGGGCTCGTCGAGGCGGGCCTGGTGCCGTGCCGGATCGACGACGCCGGGCGGCCGGTACCGCTCGCGGCCGACTCCCCCGACGGGCGCGGCGTCCTCGACTACGTCGAGCGGATCACCGCCGCGGCACGGCTCAACGGCACGTTCACCCGCCGCGACGACGACGTCGTCATCACCGCGACCCGCCGCACCGCAGAGAGGACCTCATGACCGACCAGCCGCTCGCCGGGCGCACCGTCATCGACCTGACCACCGCGCTCGCCGGCCCCTACGCGACGCTGCTGCTCGCCGGGCTCGGCGCGACCGTGATCAAGGTGGAGAACCCCGCCACCGGCGGGGACACCTCGCGCAACAACTCCCCGTACGTCGGCAAGGACGGGCTCGCGATGTCGCGCAGGCACGACGACGACATGTCGGTGTCGATGCTGGTGCGCGGGCGGGGGAAGCTCAGCGTCACGCTCAACCTCAAGGATCCGCGGGCGAAATCGGTGTTCACCGACCTCGTGCGCGACGCCGACGTGCTCGTGGAGAACTACTCGCCCGGCGTCACCGGCAGGCTGGGCATCGACTACGACTCGGTGCGGGAGATCAACCCGCGGCTGATCTACACCTCGATCAGCGGGTTCGGCGCGCAAGGCGGCCCCGGCTCCGGCAAGGCCATGGACTCGATCATCCAGGCGCTGTCCGGGGTGATGATGACCGCCGGTGAACCCGACGGCGACCCGGTGCGCTTCGGGCTGCCGATCGGGGACATGCTGGCGCCGATGTTCGCCGTGATCGGCACCGTCTCGGCGCTGCTGCAGGCCGAGACGACCGGGCAGGGCCAGCACGTGGACGTGTCGATGCTCGGCGCGCTGACCTCGCTGGTCGCCTGCGAGCCGTTCGACGCCTTCGAAGCCGTGGGGATGCCGCAGCGCACCGGGTCGATGGTGCCGCGGCTCGCGCCGTTCGGGATCCTGCCGGTCGCCGACGGGCACATCGCGTTGTGCGCGCCGACCGACGCGTTCGCCCACGGGGTGCTGCGCGCGATGGGCCGCGCGGACCTCGTGGCCGAAGCGGACTTCCGCACCCGCGACCAACGGGTGCGGCGGGCCGACGAGCTGCACGACCTCATCCGCGACTGGTGCCGGGACCTGCCGAAGGCGGAGGTGATCGAGCGCCTCTCCGCCGAGGGCGTGCCCGCCGCCGAGGTCCGCGATCCGAAGGACGCCGTGCGCGACCCGCTGGTGCGGCGACGCCGCGAGGTCGTGCCGATCACCCACCCCCGCCACGACACCGGTGCGGACCTGTCGGCGACCGGGCTGCCGATCACCTTCTCCGGCGCCTCGGTCGGACTCGACTCACCCGCTCCCGCTCTCGGCGAGCACAACGACCACGTCTACCGCGACCTCCTCGGCTACACCGACGAAGAACTCACCGCCCTCACGGCGGATTCCGTCATCTGACCCTTGTTCACACCTGCTTCGGCTTCCCGCGATTTCGCGAGAAATCGCACCACCCGAACGAGGTGACACCCCCGAATCCCCCTTCGCTCCCCCGCTCCGACGAGGGAGAACGTTCGTCCACCCCGAACGTCCGACACGCCGGGGGCATTCAATTCCCCGCGAAATCGCGGAAGCCCACAGGGGATTCGGGTGAGACCCACGCACCATCGATGGGAGGACTCCCATGTCCGCCGCTCTCGCCGCGCTTCTCGACCACGCCGCCGCGCCCCCCGGAGGCGCCGCGCCCCGGCACCCGGCGGCCGAGGACGCGCCCGGCGTTCTCCCCGCTCGCACCGACGCCGCCGCGCCGGTGGCGGGGTACGTCGGGGCCGACGTTCCGGTGGAGCTGCTGACGGCCGCCTGGATGCTTCCGGTGCGGCTGGCGGGATCGCCCGCCGAGGACGCCGAGCTCGGCCGCGGCTACCTCGGCGGCGGGCTCGACCCCGTCGCGTGCTCGGTGCTCACCCGGCTGCTCGACGGCGCTTACGGTCGGCTGGACGCGCTCGTCGTCTCGCGGGACTGCGAGGCCTCGCTGCGGCTGTTCTACGTGCTCCGCGAGCTGCGGCGGGTCGAACCCGAGGTGCCGATCCCGCCGCTGCACCTGGTGGACGTGCTGCACCTCCCGCACCGGACCACCACCCGCTACGTGCTGGCGAAGGTCCGGGAATTCCGCGCGTGGCTGGGAGAACTGACGGGCGACCCGATCTCCGACGACGCGTTCGCCGCCGCCGTCGCCGCGCACGACCGGGTGCGCGGTCTGCTGCGCCGGGTCGGTGACCTTCGCGGACCGGGGCAGCGCAGGCTCACCGGCACCGAAGCGCTGGGCGTGGTGCGGGCCGCGAACTCGCTCCCGGTGGATCGGGCGGAAAACCTGCTGCGCGACCTGCTGGCCGAACTGCGGACGCGGGAACCCCGCACCGGACATCCGATCCACCTCACCGGCAGCAGCCACGACTCCCCCGAGGTCTACGAGGCGCTGGAAGGAGCGGGTCTGCTCGTGGTCGGCGAGGACCACGACCGCGGCGACCTGCTGTCCGCGCACGACGTCGGCGCCCCCACCGAACTCGCCGTCGCCGAGCGCTACCAGTTCGCGGGTCCGGCCGCGCCGCGCGCGTCGATCCGCGACCGCGCCGCGCACACCCGCGCGGCCGTGCGCGACCGCGGCGCCGAAGGTCTGCTGAGCTACGTGCGCCGGTACGACGACGCCCCGCCGTGGGACTTCCCCGCGCAGCGCGCGGCGGTGGACGTGCCGTCGGCGATCGTGGAACGCCAGCCGTACGGGGAGATCGACCCGCGCGAGCTGGATCGCGCCCTCGCCGAACTCCGCGTCCCGGCGGAGGTGACCCGATGAGCGCACCGGCCAGGAAGGACCGGCTGCCCAGCGCCGCCGCGGCCACGGCCCACCAGCGCGAGTGGTTCGCCGAGCTGCACCGCGAGGTCGCGGCGGGCTCCCCGCTGGCCCTGGTCAACGCGGACGCCCCGCAGGAGGTCTTCCGCGCCATGGGCATCCCGTACGTCGTCAACCAGTGGTGGGCGTCCATCGTCGCCGCCAAGCGCCGCACCCCCGAGCACCTCGCGCGGCTGCGCGACCGCGGCTACCCCGACTACACCGAGCAGTACAGCTCCACGTCGCTGGGCAGCGCGTTCGACCCCGATCCGGGTTCGGCGCCGTGGGGTGGGCTGCCGATGCCGTCGATCGTGCTCGCCGAGACCACCGGCGACGCCTCCCGGAAGATCTTCGACGTGTGGGGCGAGCAGCCCGGCGTCACCTTCTACCCGTTGGAGAGCGCCGCCGCCGACTCGGTGCCGGAACGCTGGTGGGAGCTGATGCCGCACCGCTGGGAGGAGGCGATCGGGCGGGACCGCATCGACCTCATGACCGGTGAGCTCGAAGGCCTCATCCGCTTCCTGGAGACCACGACGGGCCGCCGCTTCTCGCAGCAGCGCTTCACGGAGGTGATGGCGCTGGTCAACGAGCAGGAGGAGTGGAACCGCCGCTCCCGCGACCTGATCGCCACCGCCCGTCCGTGCCCGATCGCGGTCACCGACGGCATCCCCGCCGTGATGATCCCGCAGTGGCACCGCGGCACCACGTGGGCGCGGGACGCGGCGAAGCGGCTGCACGACGACGTCGCCGAGCGCGTCGGCGCGGGTGCGGCGGTGTGCGAGGGCGAACGCGCCCGGCTGATGTGGATCGGGCGCGGGTTGTGGTTCGACCTGGACTTCTACCGCCGCTTCCAGGAGCGCTACGGCGCGGTGTTCGTGTGGTCGATGTACCTGGCGATCGCCGCCGACGGCTACGTCCGCTACGGCGACGATCCGCTGCGCGCCCTGGCCGCCCGGTTCGCCGCGTTCTCCGACCAGCTCTACACCCCGCCGTGGTCGGCGGAGTGGTACGTCAAGGAAGCGCTGGCGCACGGCGTGCACGGGGTGGTGCACCTGGTCTCCGACGACGCGCGCGGCAGCTGGGCCACGACTCGCGCGTTGCGCGCGGCCGGTGTTGCGGTGCTCGAACTGCACGCCGACAACGTCGACGCCCGCCGCTCCGATCCGGCGTTCCTGGACACGGCGGTCGGCTCGTGGCTCGAAACCGACGTCCTGCCCGGCACGACGTCCTGAGACTGCGGAAATCGGCCCCTGGAAAGGGTTCCCGGGTGAGCGCACACCCGAATCCGTTACGGCGCAACACCAATCCCCTGCACCAACGATCGCTGCACGGAGGACCCATGCCCAGATCTCCCTCGTCCGGCCGCCGACGGGCCGCGCTGCTCGGCGGGGCGCTCGCCCTCGTCGGCTCGGCGGTCCTGCTGCTGGTCACCGTCCCCGGCGACGCCGACCGGAACGCGGCGTCGACCTTCGGCACCTACCGGCCGGAGCCGACGTTCACCGACCGCGTCACGGAGTCCTTCTACCTGCCGATGCGCGACGGAACCCGGTTGGCGATCCGCCTCGACCGACCCGCCGTGCACGGGTCCGCGGCCCCGGGCGAGTTCCCGGTGCTGTGGCAGCACAGCCTGTCCATCGACCGGAAACCGGAGGACGGCGCGGGACCGAAGACGGGCGGCATCCAGACGATTCCCGAGCTCACCGACCACGGCTACGTCGTCGCGCAGGTGGCGCGGCGCGGCAACGGCCAGTCGTTCGGCGCCCGCCGCGGCTACAACGACCGCATCGAGGCCGCCGACGCCTACGAGGTCACCGAGTGGCTCGCCGCGCAGAGCTGGTCCAGCGGGGACGTCGGCATCTACGGCTGCTCCAACACCGGCGACGCCGCGATGCACGCGCTCACCGTCCGCCCGCCGCACCTCAAGGCGGTGCTGGCGGGGTGCTTCTCCTGGGACAAGTACGACGCGTGGCGGCCCGGCGGCATCTCCGCCCAGTGGGGTTTCGGCCCGTCCCGCACCGTGGAGCAGGACCTCGCGAACCGGCCCGTCGACGGCGACGAGGGCAAGGTCCTGCTGCGGCAGGCGGCGATCGAGCACCAGGAGTCCACGCCGCTGGCGCAGATGTGGCGCGGCATGCCGCACCGGGACGACTTCTCCCCGCTGGTGGGGTCGCGGTTCTGGTCGGAGGGCAGCGCCGGTTCGTACGCCGATCAGATCCGCTCTTCCGGCGTCCCGGTCTACGTGGTCGGCGGCTGGCACGACGAGCTGCGCGGACAGGGCATCGCGACGGTGCTCAACGTGCCCGGTTCGCGGCTGCTGATCGGGCCGTGGAAGCACTGCGAGAACGCCGGTTTCGGCCTCGTCGAGGAGGCGCACCGGTTCTTCGACCAGCACCTCAAGGACCTCGACACCGGCATCGAGCGGGAACCGCGCATCCACTACGCCACCCCCCCGCTCGGACGCGGCCGACGCGACCGGCCTGGAGTGGAAGACCGCCGAGACCTGGCCGCCTTCCGGCACCGCGCCGAAACCCACCGCGCTGGGCGGCGACGGCGTGCTCGGCTCGAACGCCCCCGGTTCCCGCACCATCGCGGTGAATCCGTCCCTCGAATGCCCCGAGGACCCGGGCAGCGGCTCCACGATCCAGCCCTGCCACATCCCCGGCAGCGGCACGAGCTGGACCGGCCCGGTGCTGGACCGCGACGTCGAGCTCACCGGCACCCCCGTGGCGGACCTGACGGTGCGGGTGAACCGCTCCGACGCGCACGTGTTCGCGTACCTGGAGGACGTCGCCCCGGACGGTTCCACGACGGTCATCACCGAGGGCCGCCAGCAGGTGTCGCTGCGCGCCGAGCACCGCGCGCCGTACGCGCTGCCCGCCGGCGTGCCGTGGCACCGCGCGTACGCCGCCGACGCCGATCCCGTCGCGCCGGGCGAATCGGCCCGGCTGCACTTCGCGATGCTGCCGACCTCCTACCAGGTGCGGGCAGGGCACCGCGTCCAGATCACCGTCACCGGCTACGACCCGCGCGAGACCGGAGTGCTCCCCGACGCCGCCGGTTCCCGCATCGACGTGCTCGGAGGGTCCATTGTGGACTTACCCGAGCGCGGAGCCTGACCGGCGAGGAAGGGATTCCCGAATGCGCAACCACGTCCGCATCGCCTTGGCGGCGACCGCGCTGTGCGCGACACTGGCCACCGCGTGCTCTCCGGCCGCACCGCCCACCCCGACCGCACCCGTGCCCGAACCGGCCCTCCCGACGGTGCGCGAAGCCACGGCGGGCTTGCCGGGGCACACCGTCTACCGGCCCGCCGACCTCGCCGAGTACCCCGACGGAGGAGTGCCGCTGATCGCCTGGGGCAACGGCGCGTGCAGCACCAGCAACCTCACCATCAGCGGCTACCTCACCGGACTGGCCGCGCACGGCTACATCGTGATCGCCAACGGCGCCCCCGAGGCGCAGCCCGTGCGGACCGAACCCGGCACCACCCTCGCCCGCCCCGACCTGCTCACCGCGGGCATCGACTGGGCCTTGGACACCACGGCGAGCGGGCAGCAGTTGCACGGCAAGGCCGATCCGAAGCGGGTCGCGGTAGCCGGAACCTCCTGCGGCGGCATCGAAGCCCTGCTCGCCGGAGCCGACCCGCGGGCGCGTTCCGTCGTCGGCCTCAACACCGGCTTCAGCACCACACCCCGCTTCGGCGGCCACGACCGCGGCAGGCTCGCCGCGCTGCACTCCCCCACCTTGCTGCTCAACGGCGGACCCACCGACGTCGCCTACGACAACAGCCGAGGGGACTTCGCCGCCATCACCGTTCCCGCCGCCCTGGTGGAGGCGACCAAGGCCGGGCACAGCGGGATCAGCCGCGGCATCAGCGAAGGCGACGGCGACCAGCCGATGCTCGCGGCGGGCCTGCGCGTCACGACGGAGTGGCTGCGCTTCACCCTCGACGACGACCAGCAGGCGACGTCCCGCTTCCTCGGCCCCGACTGCGGCTGGTGCACCACCCCGAACTGGACGGTGACGACCAGGAACTTCTGAAACGGCCCGGCGGTCGGCTCTCCCGCTCTCGGCCCGGGGTCATCGGACAGCGGCCCGACGGGACCAGGAGGACTTGGACGTGCGGGTGGCGGTCTGCCAGAGCCGGTATCGCTGGACGTCGGCGGTACCGGCGGGGGCCCAGAGGTGCTGGAGGTCGCGCGCCAACCGTTCGACGGGTTCGCCGGCGCGCAGCGCTCGGGCGCCGAACACCTCCTGGGCGAGCCGCACCGATTCCATGCCGCGTTCGACGGCGACGTGCTTGGCGTTGACCAGCTCTGCGTCGCAGTCGTCGCCCCGGTCGAGCAACCAGGCCGCGTGGTGGACGACCTGACGGGCCGTCAGGTAGTTCGACTGGATCTGCCCCACGCGCTGTTGCACGGTTTCGTGCCGGGACAGCCGGGAATGCCCTCCGGCGTACTCGACGGTGACCTCCAGCAGGGTGTGGTGCAGGCCGAGCGCGACGGCGGCGATGTCCAGCCTGCCGTGCACGACGCTGGCGAGGTAAGCGGCGTCGAGGCCGTCGCCCTGCGCACCGAGCCGCGCGGAGCCCGGTACGCGGACGTGGTCGAAGTCGAGGTCGCCGAACGAGAACCCGCGCAGGCCGAGCCCGGGCCGGTAGGGGTGCAGGGTGAGTCCGTCGGCGCCGGAGTCGACGGCGAACGCGCTCAGCTCGTCCTCGCCGGTGCGGGCCACGACCGCGTGGACACCGGCGACGTGGGAGTTTCCGACGAAGCACTTCCGCCCGTTGAGGACGTAGTCCTGGCCATCGCGGGTGGCGGTGGTGCCCGACCCGAGGACGTAGCCGCCGCACTCCGGTTCCGTCACCGCGATCGTGGCGAGCGTTCGCCCGGACGCCAAGGCCGGAAGCCACCGCCGCCGTTGTTCGGGTGTGGCGATCCACCGGAACAGCGCCACGGGAATGTCGCCGGCTTGCGCGGCGGCGCCGATCGCACCGGAGACGCGGGAGAGCCGATCGATGATGAGCACTTTGGCCCGGTGGTCGCCTCCCCGTCCGCCGTAGCAGGTGGGGATGGTCGCGCCGATCCAGCCGAGCCGGGCGATCTCCCGCACCAGGTCGGCATTGACCTGCTCCGCGGCTTCCAGCTCCGGGATTCTCGGACGAACGTGCAGTTCGGCGAATTCGGTGACCGCCGCCGCGAGGGCGTGGTGCCCGGACGACAGGAAGTCGCGATCGATCTGATCGTCACGGTGGTGGCATCGTCGGTCGCACATCACCCCTCCCTCCACGAGGTCGCGCACGAGGCGCTCGGCACACCGATGACGCCGTTGCGAACGACCGGGTCCGCGATAGCCGGTCCAAGGACCAGCCGCACCCCACGACGAGCTGACCGCGCCTCCTCGATGCCGAGTCCCGGCCGCACCTCCCCCGCGCGCAAACATAATCCGCACACCCCGACCAGAAAACGCACCCGCGCACGATGCGCGAAATCAATCCGCACCAGCGTGCACTCCTCCATCGGCCTCGAGGACCGCAAGGGGCAAGGGGCGTTGATCAACCTGGTCCAGTCAGACCGGGGCGGCTCCGCTGACGCAGGACGGCGCGGCCGAGCGCGAAGGCGCCGCAGGACTTCGATCCGCCACCATGACTCGCTCGCCACCCCGCACGGCGGCATCACTGACCGAACTCAATCCTGGGGCCAGGGGCGAGGGCCTACCTTGGCGCCATGGGTGAGGATGCTTGGGCCGGGCTGGCCGATCAGTTCGCCGAGGGGGCTTACGCCTCGGTGAAGGGACGGGTGCGGACCTACGTGCTGCACCGGCAGCTGCTGGAGCACCTGCCGCCGCCTCCGGCGAAGGTGCTCGACGTCGGCGGCGGGGCGGGGCACCAGTCGTTCCCGCTGGCGCGGGCCGGGTACGAGGTGACGGTGCTCGATCCGTCGCGGGCGATGCTGGACAAGGCCGAGCAACGGATACCGGCCGAGGCGCGGGATCGGGTGGCGCTGCTGCACGCCGACGGCGCGCGGGCGGTGGACGCGGTCGACGGCGCTCGGTTCGACGCCGTGCTGTGCCACGGAGTCCTCGGGTACCTCGACCGGCCGGAGCCGCTGGTCGAGCAGCTGTGCCGCTGCGCCGACACCGGCGGGCTCGTCTCCATCATGACCGCGAACGCGGCGGCCATGGCGGTGCGCCCGGCGATGGAGCAGCGCTGGGAGGACGCGCTGGCCGCGTTCGACTCCCGGACCGAGATCGGGGTGCTGGGCGTGCCGGGCCGGGCCGACACGGTCGACGAGCTCAGCGAACTCCTGCGCGCCGGGGACGTGGAACCGCTGCGCTGGTACGGGGTGTGGTTGTTCGTCGACTGGCTGGAGTTCAGCGGGACCGAGCTCGACCCCGACGACGAGCAGCGGGTCGCGGCGACGGCCGCGGCGGAGCTCGAAGCGAGCCGCCGCGACCCCTACCGCGGCCTCAGCCGCGTCTTCCACCTCGTGGGCCGCAAGAACTGACGGTCACCGGAGGACGGCCTCGGCGAAGTGGAACGTCGGCCCGGCGGGGTCGAGCACGGGCGGTACGACGCGGCCGTGGGCACCGGCCAGCGCGCGCGGGTCGACCAGCCGCGCGTTCCACCCGCGGGCCGCGAACCACGTCGCCGGATCGTCGAGCGCGCTGCGCAACGGGGACCGGTTGTCGCCGAGGACTTCCCGACCCGACGCGAACGTCTCCGCCTCGAACACGCGGCGGTCGGCGACGTCGGTGAACAGCGCCGACCCGGGTGCGGACAGCTGCCGCACGGCCGACAGCAGCACCTCCACCTCGCCCGGCCCGAAGTACATCAGCAGGCCCTCCACGATCCAGACCGTCGCGACGTCCGGGGCGAATCCGGATTCCCGCAGCGCGACCGGCCAGGACTCCGTGAGGTCGGCGGCGACCGAGGTCCAGCGCACGCCGGGCGCGGGCGCGACGCCGTCGAGCACGTGCCGGACGAAGGCCACCACTTCCGGCTGGTCCACTGTGAACACGTCGACCTCGCCCGGCCACGGGAGGCGCAGCGCGCGGGTGTCGAATCCGGCGCCGAGCACCACGACTTGGCGCGCTCCGGCCGTCACGGCGGCGAGGACCGCGTCGTCGATCCAGCGGGTGCGCAACGCCAGGAAGCCGCTCATCGCCGGGACCATCGACCCGGGAGTGGCCCCGTCGGCCAGCCACCGCCACTGCTGGTGCGAGTCCGGCGCCGCCGCCACCGCCGCGTCCACCAGCTTCCGCGCCCACGGGTCCCGCACGAGGGTGCCAGGAGCGGCGGATTCGACCGCGCGTTCCTGCGCCACCGCCGCTGCCGTCAGGGCCACGCCCTCCGGGATGGACGGTGTCCGGCGCACCGAAGGATCATGGCTGTTCACGAGCGATCTCCTCTCCAGGGCCCGTCCGAACGACCCGGTTCGCGGCGCGACCACGACGGTCCAGCCACGATATCCCCGGAACTCAAGGAGAACGATCAGCTGCCGGAAGGAGATTTCCGGACAGCTGACCGAAGAAACAGCTGCCGCCGCCCCGCCGAACCGGATCGTCAGCGGGAAATCCCGCACGAGCGGACCACCCGGCTCAGCGCCGAGCGACTCACTCGTAGTCCGGCGAGAAGATCCGCGCCTTGTAGAACCGGGCGTCCGCCCAGCCCCGTTCGGTCGACGGCTTCCCCAGCTCCGTGCCGATGCTGACCTTCGTGCCCATCTCCCCCGTGTCCGGCGAGCCGACGACCCACACGTACTCGCCGGTGCCGGGGTGGCGCGCGATGGACTTGACCCGGGCCTTCGCCCAGATCGGCTTGCTGATCACCTTGTCGTCGTTGACGTCGTAGCTGTAGACGCCCTTGCTGTCGGTCAGCAGCAGCCGCCCGCGGTGGGTGTAGTCGGGTTGCAGGTCGTGGCCCATCTTCGCGCCGTCGTGCTCGATGGGCACCGTCCGCCACACGTCCAGGTCGGTGTTCTGCCCGGAGCCCTTGACCTTGTAGCCGACGAGCTTGCCGTCCCCCAGCACCCACAGCACGCCCTCTGCCACCGAGTCCTTCGTCCGCGGATCCCAGAGGATGCCGTGCGCACCGGGGAACGTCCAGGAGTTGACCTTCTCGTAACCGTCGAAGTCGTCGATGGAATCGGCGTTCTTCGGCGAGTACAGCTGGAGGTTCTTCTCGCCCTTGGAGCTGGCGGTGAGGATCGAGCCGTTGTACGGAATCCGCTCGATCGAATGCGGGTTGTCGTCCGGGTAGGCGTCCCAGATCAAGTCGTTGTCGGAGTCGGTGTGCTCGCCGCGCTTCTTGATGTCGACGACCCCGGCCCCGCCGCCGGAGGCGACGACGA
Source organism: Saccharopolyspora sp. NPDC002578 (assembly GCF_053592695.1). NCBI lineage: Bacteria > Bacillati > Actinomycetota > Actinomycetes > Pseudonocardiales > Pseudonocardiaceae > Saccharopolyspora > Saccharopolyspora sp. NPDC002578. The sequence continues at coordinate 27,465 of NZ_JBSFWJ010000064.1, forward strand.
GCGCGATGAGCCCGCGCTTCGCGGTCTTGCGGATCTTGACGTCGGACAGGTCGGCCCACCACTTCTTGCCGAGCAGCGGTTCCTTGCCCTCGAAGGTCCAGATCACCGCGTCGTCGTTCCAGCGCGTCGCGTCGCGGTCGTAGATCCGCACGGTCTTGGAGTTCTGATCGACCACGGCGAGGTGGTAGCCCGCCGCCGCGCTCGCGGTCGCGCCGCTCGCCAGCGAGGTCGATCCGAAGACCGCTCCCGCCGCGACGCCCTTGAGCACTGTTCGCCTGCTGTGCATGTGATTCCCCCTAGAAGCACGCTTGATCGAACGGTAGGCGATCACCAGGTGAACGGGGGCGGAACGACGAAAGCCGGCGCCCGTCGTGGCCGGGAGATTGCATCCGCAACCCAACCATGGTTAGGCTAACCTAACTAATTCTCCGGGCGGTGTCCGCACCGACCGGCGCGCTCGCAAGCGACGGAGGAAGCATGGCTTGGACCAGGACCCCGCAGGACATCGCGTTCAGCACCTTCGACCTGAACTGGGGCTTCTTCGCGCTGCGGCCCATCGACATCCGCGCCGACGTGACGCTGCTGCGCCGGTGGCTGCTCGACGCCCGCCCGGCCACGGCGCCGGGCCGGACGACGAAGGTGCGGCAGCTGCTGGAAACGATGCTGCTGACGCCGGAACGCCGGGTCTACCTCGGATTCCGCGACGACGTCCCGGCGTTCCTGTTCGAGACCTTCCCCCCGGAGCACGCCACGCCGGGCAAGCGCTCCGGGGCGGTCGGCGTGCGACTGCTCGCCTCCCCCACCGGGGACGAGAACCCCGAACTGGCGACGGCGATCCTGCGCACGATCGTCAAGATGGTCCTCAGCGATCCCGCGGCCGACCGGGTCGTGCTCGAATCCGAGGTCACCCACGCGCGGCTCACCCGGATGGCGGCGGGCTTCCACTCCGAGCAGCGGACCACCACGCACGGCACCGAAGTCCGCATCAGCACCTGCACCCGCGCGGACGTCGAGGAGGAACACCCGCTGGAAGCAGCGGGGTGATCGAGGCGCTGGAGAAGTCCGTTGCCGCGAAACGGGATTCGCCGCACCTCACGTGAACACCGCCCCAGGGCGTCCAGGGCGCCTATTCGGCGTCGAGCCCTCGCGGATCCGGCGGCGCCACGCGGTTCCCGCCGCCCCGCTCCCATTGCCTGCGAGCCCGCACCAGGTGATCGACCGAGCCGGCCGGGCTCAGGGCCACATCGCGGATCTTGCTCGCCGCTTCGCGACAGTCACGGACGTCGTGCCCAGCGGGGACGAACGCGCCGGAGACGCCGTGCTCGAAGCGCACGACCGCGAGACCGCCCGGGAACTCGTGGACGACGAACGGGCCCGACCAGCCCGGGTGCCACCCGACCCGCAGCGGCACCACCCGGATCGTGATGTCCGGGCGCGCGCACATCTCGATGAGGTGGTCGAGCTGCGCGATCATGATCTGGGCGGACCCGATCGGCTCGTGCGCCACGGTCTCGCCGATCAGCGCTTCGAACGCCGGTGGGTCGCTCTTGGCCAGCACGTCGGCCCGGGGCACCGCGCCGGTGTCCCGATCGGACTCCGGCATGCCTCGCACGCCGAGGAGCGCGCGGCGGTACTCGCCGGTGCGCAGCAGCTCGGGAACGGCCGCCGGTGACCACTCCACGATCGACGCGGGGGCGCGTTCGCACTCGACCGCGGTCGGCCGCTGCGGAATTCCGGCGGTGAACGCGTCGCGGGCCAGCTCGAGGATCCGCTCCCGTTCCCCCGCCGAGACCCGCAGCGCCGTGAGGATCATCGCGACCGGTTCGACGCCGGGAACCTGGTGGCCGGTCTCCCAGTGCAGGATCTGGGTGTGCGGGAACTCCAGTCGTCTCGCTAACACCCGGAGGCCGACTCCGCGCGTTTCCCGCGCGTCGCGCAGCGCGGCCGAAAGAGCTTTCGCACGGGGCGTACCAGTGGTGGCAGCCATGCAACACCTCCCTGTCGTCGCTTTTTCTCCCCTGATCACGCGTTCCGGTTGCAGCATTCGCGGCCGGTCACCGCGTTCGTCGAAAGAGCCGGAACTGCGCGAATCAGGTGCGGAACGCACTCGATCTTGACGCATCAGGGGAACGGACGATTCGAGGAATCGCCCATGACATCCGGGAAAACGCCCGATCGAGTGTTCGACGGAAAAGGGGCCCCGGAAAGCACTTCGGCGCGATCACCGGAGTGATCGCGCCGAAGCGGTCGGCTCTTCAGCCGACCACCGGAGCTGCTACTTGGTCGCCGTCTCGCTGGGTCGGTGCTCGTCGTCCGAGCTCGTCACCGACACCGGCTCGCCCGATCCGCCGGAGGAGCGGACGAACAGCGAGGTCGCGAACGCGGCCGCGCCGATCACCGCCGCGACGAGGAACGCCGTGCGCAGGCCGGCGGCGTCGGGTGCGCCGGACGGCGCGGTGCTGCCGAGCGAGGCGACGGTGACGAACACCGCCGTGCCGAAGGCACCCGCGACCTGCTGCAGCGTCGCGAGGATCGCGCTGCCGTGGGAATGCAGGTGGTCCGGCAGGGCGCTGAGCGACTCCGTCATCAACGGCGTCATCATCATCCCGAGCCCCGTCATCATCAGCACGTGGATCGCGATCACCGCGCCCAGCGACGAGTCCGCGCCCAGCGTGGCGAACAACCCCAGCGACACCGCCATCGCGAGCGCACCGGGGATCACCAGGCGACGCGCGCCGTAGCGGTCGAACAGCCGCCCCACCGGCCTGCCGAGCAGCCCGAGCACAAGACCGCCGGGCAGCACCGCCAGGCCGCTGCCGAACGTGCTGGTGTTGAGCACCGTCTGCAGGTACAGCGGCAGCATGATCGCGCCGGCGCCCAGCAGGCACATGAACAGCAGCGCCGTGAGCACCAGCGCCACGACGAACGACCGGATCTTGAACGGGCGCAGGTCCAGCAGCGCGCGGTCCTGGCGCTGCAGGCGGAGCTGGCGCACCACGAACGCCGCCAGCGCGAGCGCGCCGACCACGATCGGCGCCCACGGCGGCACCGGGTGGTCGCCCCCACCGGACTCGCCGATCGACGACAGGCCGTAGAGCAGGCCGCCGAAACCGGCCGCGGACAGCACCACCGACAGCACGTCCAGCGGCACCCGTCGCGTCTCGCCGTCCAGCCGCATCCAGACCACGCCGATGGCCAAGGCCAGCAGCGACAGCGGCAGCACCAGCCAGAACATCCAGCGCCAGCCCAGCGACGCCAGCACCGCACCACCGATCGTCGGCCCCACGGCGGGGGCGACGGCGATCACGATGGTGATCGTGCCCATCGTCGCGCCGCGCTTCGACACCGGCACCAGGCGCATCACCGAGGTCATCAGCAGCGGCATCATCACCGCGGTCCCGCACGCCTGCACGACGCGACCGACCAGCAGCACCCCGAAACCGGGCGCCAGGCCGCTGAGCAGGGTGCCGATGCTGAACATGGTCAGCGAGGCGATGAAGATCTGGCGCGGCGTGAACCGCTCCAGCAGGAACCCGGTGATCGGGATGACCACGGCCATCGTCAGCAGGAATCCGCTGGTCAGCCACTGCACGGTCGTGGTCGACACTCCGAGGTCGACCGTGAGGTCGCGCAGCGCGACGCTCAGGATCGTCTCGTTGAGGATCATGACGAAGGCCGAGACGACCAGCACACCGAGCAGCACGGCGGCTCGCGGTGGAGCTGCGGCCCCGCGATCGGACTCCGCGTCCACGGCTCTCGTGGAGTCGGTCATGGTTCGAGTACCCCTCACAGAACTAGGTGGAGCGCGTTCTCCGGCGCGGCCGCGTCGCGGCGCCTGGAAACCGTGCTCCGAGAAACATCACCCGCCGACACCGGCGGACTCGGTCCGGACGAGCCGAGTGGTCCGGTACCACCGGTCTCGGCACGTCATGAACGTGCGACGGCCAAGAGCCGAGACCTCGCTACTTCCCCCCAGGCATGCCATCGCCTGCACCGCCGCCCGCGTCACGCGGGCGGCCCACCCAGTTTAGATGCCACTTTCGAGTGATGAAGGCGAACCCGGTCACGTACCGGCCGAAGGACGTGTGAGCACAGGTCGTTCGCCGAGGTCACGGCGTTAAGGCAGGTGTCTTGAGCTGTCCGCGAACACCGGCGCCCGCTCACGCTCCGCGATCCGGGGCGGGCGGTCCGTTCACCCCGGAGCGGTCCCTGATCGCGGCCGGGTCGGCGAGCAGCCGGTGCAGCGCGAGCTGCCCCGCGCCGATCATGAGCAGGTCCGCGCCGAGCGCCGCGGGCACGATCCGCACCCCCTCCGACGCGGGCCCGACCGACTGGTCCCGCACCAGGCCGGTGAACCCCTCCGGGTCGGCGCGCAGCACGTCCGCGAGGAAACCGCCGAGCACCACCATCTCCGGGTCGAGCACGTTGACCGCGTTGCTGACCGCGACGCTGAGCACCCGCGCCTGGCGGGCGAGTTCGGCGCGGACCGCGGGATCGGCCGACGCGGCGAGCGCCGCGGAGAGCTCGACCTGGTCGGCCGAGTCGAGCCCGAGCAGCGCGAGCAGGCGAGCCCTGGCCACCTCGTCCTCCAGCGTCCCGTCGGCGACCGCGCGGTCGGCCGGGTCGCGCACGCCCGGCCGGGTCCGGCCGAACTCCCCCGCGTAACCGCCGACCCCGCCGAGCGGCGCGCCACCGGTGATGACGCCGCCACCGATGCCGCTCGCGCCGCCGTTGAGGTACACGAGATCGCGCACGCCGACGCCCGCGCCGAAGATGTGCTCGGCCAGCGCGCCCAGGCTCGCGTCGTTCGCGGCGAACGCGGCATGACCGGTGGCCCGGTGCAGCGCCGCCGCGATCGGCTCCTCGCGCCAGCCGAGGTGCGGCGCCCACCGGACCACGCCGTCGCCTTCGCGGACCAGGCCGGGCACGGCGACCCCGATGCCCGCCACGCGGCTGCTCGCGAGCTCCGGCGCCAGGTCCGCGAGGTCGCCGACGACGATCTCGACGGTCTCCGCCGCCGTGACCGGGTGCCCGACCTCGTTGCGGACCCGGGTCCGGACCTTGCCGCCGAGGCTCACCACGCCGACGGTGACCGCGTCCAGCTCGGGGTTCACGGTGATCGCGGCGCAGCCGGGATCGGGATGCACCAGGGGCGAGGGGCGACCGACCTTGGCCGTGGCTCCCGGTCCGGATTCGAGCACGAACCCCAGGTCGGTGAGTTCGGCGATGAGCGCGGCCACGGTGGAGCGGCTGAGCCCGGTGGTCCGCGTGATCTCGGCGCGCGACAGCGCTCCCCCGCGGTGCACGAGGCCCAGCACGGTCGCGAGGTTGCCGCGCCGAACGCGATCCAGATTGCTCCCGCGCATCCACTTCCCATCGTTCGGAGCAGGGTTCGAGTGTTGTCACCGCTCGCAGCCGAACCCTATTATGTTCTCCAACCGAACATATTGCGAGGGAGTCGAGCGATCATGAGCGTCACCCCCACTCCGGCCGACCGGTTCTCCTTCGGCCTCTGGACCATCGGCTACACCGGAGCCGACCCGTTCGGCGGCCCCACCCGATCCCCGATGGACACCGTGCACGCCGTGGAGAAGCTCGCCGAACTCGGCGCGCACGGGCTCACCTTCCACGACGACGACCTGTTCCCGTTCGACTCCACCGAGGCGCGGCGCCGCACCGAGATCGACCGGTTGAAGAAGGCGCTCGACGACACCGGGGTCGTCGTCCCGATGGTCACGACGAACCTGTTCTCCCACCCCGTGTTCAAGGACGGCGGCCTCACCTCCAACGACCGGGCGGTGCGCCGCTTCGCGCTGCGCAAGGTGCTGCGCAACCTCGACCTCGCCGCCGAGCTCGACGCCCGCACCTTCGTCATGTGGGGTGGCCGCGAAGGCGCCGAGTACGACTCCGCCAAGGACGTCGGCCAGGCGTTGGAGCGCTACCGGGAGGCCGTGGACCTGCTCGGCGAGTACGTGACCGACCAGGGCTACGACCTCCGGTTCGCGCTCGAACCGAAGCCGAACGAGCCGCGCGGCGACATCCTGCTGCCCACGCTGGGGCACGCGATCGCGTTCATCGACTCGCTGGAGCGCCCCGACCTCGTCGGCGTCAACCCGGAGGTCGGCCACGAGCAGATGGCCGGGCTCAACTACGCCGCGGGCATCGCGCAGGCGCTCTACCACGGCAAGCTCTTCCACCTCGACCTCAACGGCCAGCGCGGCATCAAGTACGACCAGGACCTCGTGTTCGGCCACGGCGACCTGCACAACGCGTTCGCGCTCGTGGACCTGCTGGAGCACGGCGGCCCCGGTGGCGTGCCCGCCTACGACGGGCCGCGGCACTTCGACTTCAAACCGAGCCGCACCGAGGACGAGGCCGGCGTGTGGGATTCGGTGCGCGCCAACATGGCCAACTACCTGCTGCTCAAGGAACGGGCCGAGGCGTTCCGCGCCGACCCCGAGGTGCAGGAAGCGCTGGCCGCGGCGCGGGTGCCGGAGCTGGCGGTGCCGACGCTCGCCGACGGCGAGGGGTACGCGGCGCTGGTGTCCGACCGCTCCGCGTTCGAGGAGTTCGACGCCGCCGAATACCTCGACGGGCACGGCTTCGGGCTGGTGCGCCTGCAGCAGCTCGCGACCGAACACCTGATGGGCGCCCGCGGCTGACCCGCGGCAAGGCACGATGACCGGATGCCTAGGAGAGCAGTGATCCGCACGAACTGGTCGGGCAACTACGCCTACCGCGCACCGAGGTTCGCCGAGCCCCGCGGCCTCGACGAGCTCGCCGAGGCGGTCACCACGGGCGATCGGGTGCGGGTCGCGGGCACCGGGCACACCTTCAACGGCATCGCCGACAGCGCGGATCTGCGGATCTCGCTGGCGGCGATGCCGACCGGGATCGAGATCGACTCCGCGCGCCGCGTCGTGTCGGTCACCGGCCCGGTGCGCTACCGCGAACTGGCCGAGCACCTGCATGCGCGCGGTTGGGCGCTGGCGAACCTGGCCTCCCTGCCGGACCTGTCGGTCGTCGGCGCGATCTCCACCGGTACGCACGGCTCCGGATCCAGGCTGCGCGGCCTGGCCTCCGACGTGCGGGCGTTGGAGGTGCTGACCGCGCGCGGCGAGCTCCGCGAGCTGCGCGAGGGCGACGCCGAGTTCCCCGGCGCGGTGGTCGGGCTCGGCGCGCTCGGCGTGATCACGCGGTTGGAGCTCGCCGTCGAACCCGCCTACCAGGTCACCCAGCACGTGTACGGATCGATGCCGTGGACGGCGCTGTCGGGCGAGCTCGGCGCGCTGCTGGCCAGCGGGTACAGCGTCAGCCTGTTCACCGACTTCGACGACGCGGGCGCCCGGCAGGGCGTGGTGAAGGAACGCGACGGCATCCCGCACGAGGCAGGGCCGTTCGACCGCGTCGGCGTCGGCCTCGTGGACGGGCCGCGGCACCCGATGGCGGGCGGTCCGGCGGAGAACGTCACCGTGCAGGCCGCGCCCGGCCCGTGGCACGAGCGGCTGCCGCACTTCCGGGCCGGGCGAACTCCCAGCAGCGGCGCCGAAATCCAGAGCGAGTACCTGGTGGGCGCCGAACACGCGGCGGCCGCCGTCGAGGCGCTGCGCGAAGCGGGCCCCGCGTTCGCGCCCGTGCTGCTGGTGAGCGAACTGCGCTCGGTCGCGGCGGACGACCGCTGGCTCAGCCCCGCCTGGGAGCGGGACTCGCTGGCGATCCACTTCACCTGGCGCCTCGACCAGTCCGCCGTGGAGGCCGCGCTTCCGTCGGTCGAAGCGGCGCTGGCACCGTTCGGCGCCCGCCCGCACTGGGGCAAGGTGTGGGCGATGGGCCCCGACGTGCTCGCGGAGCGCTACCCCCGCCTGCCCGACTTCCGCGCCCTCGCCGAACGCTGGGACCCCGACCACCGCTTCCGCAACGACTTCCTCGACCACCACGTCTTCGGAACGCTTTAGGAGTCCTTTCAGAACGACCTGCGTAGCAGGTCGCTCAGCGGAACCTCAGCGGCGGTCGTCTTGCTCGAGCCGGTCACTGCTCAGCGGCTCTGCCGCTGACAAGACACCGATCAAAAGATCATTCTGAAAGGCCCCTCAGCCCCACCGGTCGGCCGCTCGCCCGTGGACCACCACCAACCACCGAACGCGGCCCGGTTCCGTTGCCCGCAGCGAGAACCCGCCCCGCTTCCGGCGCGACAAAGCAGCTGAGCACCCGCTTCTGAACCCGTCATCGCAAGCGAGCAGTGTTCTTGATCGTCGTCCTGTCAGCGGCGAAGCCGCTGAGCAGCGACCACCAGAGCAACCGGACCACCGGCGGGTTCTCAGTCGTCTTCTCGCGAGGACAGCAATTTTGCGTGTGGAGCGAGCCAGTCGGAAAATTGATCCCGCAGCGAGAAGACAACCGGGGTTCCGCCATCTGCCCCCTACGCAGAACGACCAGTGGGACGAGACACAAGGTATGACTGATGAGTTCGGTGTGAAGGCGACCTACGGCCAGGTCTTCGCCGTCTCGCAGTTCCGGGTGCTGTTCGCCGGTCGGTCGCTCGGCGTCATGTCGGACACGGTGCGGTCCGTGGCGCTGGCGGTGCTGGTGTTCGAGCGGACCGATTCACCGCTGCTGACGGCGATGGCGTTCACGATCGGTTTCCTGCCGCAGGCCGCGGGCGGCCTGTTCCTCGCCGCGATGGCTGACCGGTTCTCGCCGCGCACGCTCATCACCGCCGGCTACGGCCTGCAGTGCGTCGTCGGGCTGCTGCTCGCGCCAGGGCACCTCCCGGTCGCGGCGAGCCTGCTGCTCGTCGCGACCGTGGCCTGCCTGACCCCGGTCACCACGGGCGCCACGGCCCGGGTCCTCGCGGGAGTCCTCTCCGGTGACGCCTACGTGCTCGGGCGGTCGCTGTCGTACCTCGTGGCGGTCGCCGCGCAGTTGGTGGGGATGGCCTCGGGCGGGGCGCTGACCGCCTGGCTGGGCGTGGAACGCACGATGCTGCTCACCGCGGTGGCGCACCTGCTCGCGTCGGTGATCAGCCGCCTGTTCCTGCCCCGCACCGGGCGGGTCCGGGCGGGCGGTTCGATCGTGCGCGGGACCTGGCAGGGCAATGCCGCGCTCGCCCGCGCTCCCGGAGTCACCGGGTTGATCATGGCCCAGTGCCTGCCCGCCGCGTACTTGGCCGCCGGTGGCAGCCTGCTCATCCCCTACTCCGCGCACCGCGGGTTCGGCCCGGCGGAGACCGGTGTGCTCTTGGCCGCCACCTCGGTCGGCATGCTGCTCGGCGACGTCGTGGTCGGGCGAGCGTTCCCGCCCGCCACTCGCGAACGACTCGTCCTGCCGCTGCTGCTGATCATGGGCACGCCGTTGATCGCGCTCATCCTGAACCCGCCGCACCTGGTGATCGCGGCCGCCTACGTGATCACCGGGGTCGGTTCCGCCTACCTCCTCGGCTTGCAGCGGCGCTTCCTGGAGGCGGTCCCGCCCGAACTCCAGGGCCAGGGCTTCGCGCTGCTCAACACCACGACCATGACGATCCAGGGAATCGGGCCCCTGATGTTCGGTGTGGTCGCTGAATTCCTCCCGCTCGAGCGCACGATCGCGCTGGTCGGTGTGAGCAGCGTGATCACCACGTTGCTGCTGCGCAACACGATCCGCCCGCGCGACTCCGGCTGACGCCGTCGCGCGCCCGGCAGGCGACCGGGCGCGCGACGGGAGACCTCACTGCCTGTCTTTGATCCTGTCAGCGGCGGAGCCGCTGAGCAGTGACCGGCATGAGCAAGACGACCACCGGCGGGTTCTCAGCGGCTTCCTCGCGCGGACAGCTTTTTCCCTCGTGGCGGAGCCACTCGGGAAAAAACTGCCACACCGGCCAGGGGCGCAACGAGGAAGCCGCTGAGGTTCCGCTGAACGAC
>NZ_JBSFWJ010000065.1:0-35507 GCF_053592695.1 Saccharopolyspora sp. NPDC002578
TGTCTTCTCGCGAGGACAGCTTTTTCCCTCGTGGCGGAGCCACTTGGGAAAAAGATCCCGCAGCGAGAAGACACCTGAGGTTCCGCTACCCGCCCACCTGATCAGACCGACCCCGAACAGGAGCGACAACCGGGGAACCGTCGGGACCAGTGAGGACGGTGGCTCGGGCGTCGTAGTGGTCGGTGAGCACGGCGGGGGTGAGCACTTCGGCGGGTGTGCCGTGCACGGCGACGCGGCCGTCGGCGAGCAGCAGCAGGTTCTCGGCGTACTGCGCGGAGATCGTCAGGTCGTGCAGGGTCGTGACGACGGTGGTGCCGAGTTCGCGGCGCAGTTCGTCGACGAGGTCCAGCAGCGCTTGGGCGTGGCCGATGTCGAGGCCGGTGGTGGGTTCGTCGAGCAGCAGCACTCCGGCGCGCTGCGCCAGCGCCCGCCCGAGCACGGCTCGTTGCCGTTCCCCGCCGGAGAGCTCGGTGAGCGGGCGGGTGGCGAGCCGGGTCAGGTCGAGGCGTTCCAGGATTCGCCCCACCACTTCCCGGTCGGTGCGTCCTTCGCGGCCGAGCGGCCCGAGGTGCGGGGTGCGGCCCAGCAGCACGTAGTCGGTGACGGTGAGTCCTGGTGGCAGCTGCGGGATCTGCGGGGCGTAGCCGAGCAGCCGGGCCCGTTCCCGGCGTCCGGTGTCGTGCAGCGGGCGTCCGCCGATGAGCACGGTGCCTTCGTGGCGCAGCAGGCCGGCGATGGCTTTGAGCAGGGTGGACTTGCCGGAGCCGTTGGGGCCGATGATGCCGAGCCAGCCGCCGCCGGGGACGTGCGCGGAGATCTCGGTCAGCACGGTGCGCCGCCGGTATCCGGCGGTGAGGTCGCTGATCCGCAGATCGTTCACGCGCGCCTGCTCCGGTGCAGCAGCACCGCGAAGAACGGTGCTCCGGTGAACGCGGTGATCACGCCGATGGGCAGTTCGGCGGGGGCGAGCGCGGTTCGCGCGAGCACGTCGGCCAGCACCAGGAAGGCGCCGCCGAACAGCAGCGACAGCGGCACGATGATGCGGTAGGTCCCGCCGAAGGCCAGCCGCACGAGGTGCGGTACGACGAGCCCGACGAATCCGATCAGCCCGGCCACGGACACGGCGGCGGCGGTGGCCAGCGATGCGGCCACCAGCACCACGGCGCGGGCCCGGCCGGGGTGCACGCCGAGCGAGGCGGCCTCTTCGTCGCCGGTGCCGAGCAGGTCCAGCAGCCGCCCGCAGGCGCACAGCACGGCTCCGGAGACGAGCAGCAGCGGCAGCACCAGCAGCACGTCCGACCAGCCCGCGGTGCTCAACCGGCCCAAGATCCAGAGGTAGACCTGTTGCAGGCTCTCCAGCCGCAGCTGCTGCAGGAAGGTCTGCCCGGCGGCGAGGAAGGCGCCGACGGCGACTCCGGCGAGCACCAGCGTCGCCGCGTCGTTGCCCGCGGAGCGCCCCAGCAGCCAGGTCAGCGCCACGCCGCCGAGCGCTCCGGCGAACGCGGCTGCTTGCGCCGCGCCGGGCGCCGATCCGGCCTGCGGCAGCATGGTGATCACGAGCGTCACCCCGAGCCCGGCGCCGCCGGCCGCGCCGAGCAGGTACGGGTCGGCCAGCGGGTTGCGGAACACGCCTTGGAAGGCGGCGCCGGACACCCCGAGCGCGGCCCCGACCAGGGCTCCGAGCACGGCGCGCGGCACTCGCAGCCGCCAGAGGATCGCGGCTTCCCGCTCGGACAGCGGCGAGTGCCCGCCGGTGAGCTGCGCCCAGATCTCCCCGAGCACCCGCGTCCACCCGAGGTCGGCGGCCCCCAGCAGCACCGAGCCGAGCAGTGCCAGCAGCAGCGCCGCGACTCCCGCCAGCAGCGGGCCCGGCCGCAGCCGCGAGCTCAAGGACGCTGGGTGCGGGCCACGGTGTCGCTGACCGAACGCACCAGGTCGACCACGCGCGGTCCCCACCGGCCGGCGATGTCGTCGTCGAGGGCGATGACGCGGTTCTCCCGCACGGCGGTGAGCGTGTCCCAGCCGGGCCGGGTGGCGGCGGACTGCGGCGTGGCGCCGCAGCACTTCGCGTCGGCCAGGAAGATCAGGTCGGGGTCGGCCTGCACGATGCGTTCCTGGGCGAGCTGCGGGAAGTCGTTGCCCGCGCCGCCCGCTTCGTCGGCGATGTTGGTGAGGCCGAACAGCCCGTACACGCCGCCGATGAAGCTGTGCGAGGTGGTGGTGTAGAAGTCCGGGCTGACTTCGTGGAAGTAGCTCAGCGGCTCCGGCGGCTTCGGGGTGTCGGCGACGATCTTGGCGATGTCGTCGCGCATCCGCCGCGTCACGTCGTGGGCCTGCCTGCTGTGCCCGGTGGCCTGGCCGAGGGTCTCGATCTGCGCGTACGCCTCGTCGAGGGACGCCGCGGACGGCGTGACCAGCACGGGGATCTCCAGCTCGTGAAGTCCTTCGACGAGCTTGCCGGCGCCTTCGGGGGCGATGACGAGGTCCGGGTCGTGGCCGGCGACGGCCGCGGCGTCACTGGTGAGGCCGTTGAGGTCGGTGCGCGGCGCGTGCTGCGGGAAGTCGGAGAACTGGTCGGTGGCCTTGACCTGCTCGCCGGCGCCGATGGCGTAGAGCGATTCGGTGGCGGTGGGGCTCAGCGACACGATGCTCTTGGGCTGCTGGGGCAGCGTGACCGGTTCCTGGCCTTCGATGGTGATCTGCGCGGGGAACGCGGCGGCCGGGTCTTCGACCGGGGCTTCCGGTGCGGGCGACGGTGTGCGCGTGGCGCACGAGGTGCCGGCGAACAGCAGGGCCAGCACGGCCAGCAGCAGGGCGGGAATGCGGCGGAACCCGAGCATGACGTCCTCGTGGTCGGGCCGGTGCGCCACGTGTGCGCGCCGGGTGCGGTGGCTGGCGGCGACGCCGCGCGCGAACGCACCGGAATTCGCTGCCACGAGCGCCCCGAGCTGGAAAGATACCAGGAACTGATCGTCGCTCGCGGACGCCGGGTGCGCACCCCGGCCGTCGACCTGCGCGGGGTGGCGCCGTTCGCCGGGAAGTCGGAATATTCACGTCGGCGGAGAGCTGACTTGCGGTGCTGCTTCCGGGTATCGTGCTTGTTAAGGTTCGACGAACTCCGGTCGTGGCAAGGGTGCCCGTCGTGGCCTGGTGCTTGAAGAATCCGACCGCTCCGCCCGCCGGAACGGCGGTGCTCTCCGCTGGAGCCGACGCGGTCCACCGCAGCGTTCCGGCTCGCCGACCGGACCTGCTTTCGCCGAGTGCGGTGCCCTTGCCCGGCTCGGCCGATCATCCGTCCAGCGCCGGACGCCCACGCGGGCCAGCGTCGTCCCGTGCCCGGAAGAGATCATCGCGCGCTTCGCGGTGTTCTCCCAGCACGAGAACCGACGAGGGAGGTTTGCGCAGTGGTCTTCTCTGCCTTTCCCGCCACGCAGGGTCTGTACGACCCCGCTGCCGAGCACGATTCCTGCGGTGTCGCCATGGTGGCCGACGTCCAGGGCCGTCGTTCGCACGGCATCGTGGCCGACGCGTTGACCGCACTGGCGAATCTCGATCACCGCGGGGCCGCTGGGGCGGAACCGACCAGCGGTGACGGTGCGGGGCTGCTGGTGCAGCTGCCGGACGAGCTGCTGCGCTCATGTCCGGGTTTCGACCTGCCGGAGCCGGACGGGGCGGGCCGGGCGCGCTACGCCGCGGGCATCGGGTTCCTGCCGGTGGACCCGCAGCGCCGCGCGGCGGCGGTGTCCCTCGTGGAACGCCTCGCCGCCGAGGAGGGCCTGCGCGTGCTGGGCTGGCGGGATGTGCCGATCACGCCGGAGCGCGCGGGGGTCGGCACGACCGCGCTGGAGTGCATGCCGCACTTCTCGATGCTGCTGGTCGAGGGCCTCGCGGGCGAGGCCGGGCTGGAGCTGGACCGCTTGGCGTTCTGCCTGCGCAAGCGCGCCGAGCGGGAGTCGGCTCGGTCGGGCGCCGAGCTGTACTTCGCGTCGCTGTCGGCGCGCACCTTGGTCTACAAGGGGATGCTCACCACCGAGCAGCTGCCGCTGTTCTTCCCGGACCTCACCGATGAGCGGCTGGCGTCGGCGATCGCGGTGGTGCACAGCCGCTTCTCCACGAACACCTTCCCGTCGTGGCCGCTGGCGCACCCGTTCCGCTACATGGCGCACAACGGCGAGATCAACACGATCCGCGGGAACCGGAACCGGATGCGGTCGCGGGAGGCGCTGCTGGCCTCCGACGTGATCCCCGGCGACCTGTCCCGGCTGTACCCGATCTGCGCCGACGACGGTTCGGACTCGGCCTCGTTCGACGAGGTGCTGGAGCTGCTGCACCTGGGCGGGCGGAGCCTGCCGCACGCGGTGCTGATGATGATCCCGGAGGCGTGGGAGAACCACGCCGAGATGGATCCGAAGCGCAAGTCGTTCTACCGGTTCCACGCGGGCCTGATGGAGCCGTGGGACGGGCCCGCCTGCGTCACGTTCACCGATGGTTCGCTGGTGGGCGCGGTGCTGGACCGCAACGGGCTGCGCCCGGCGCGGTGGTGGCGCACCGCCGACGACCGCGTGGTGCTGGCCAGCGAGTCGGGTGTGCTGAACCTGAAGCCGGAGGAGGTCGTCGCGAAGGGCCGGTTGCAGCCGGGCCGGATGTTCCTGATCGACACCGAGCAGGGCCGCGTCGTCGACGACGACGAGATCAAGACGGCGCTGGCCGAGCAGCACGCCTACGAGGAGTGGCTGCACGCGGGCCAGTTGAACCTGGGGCAGCTCGCGGATCGCGAGCACGTGGTGCAGAGCCACGAGTCGGTGGTGCGCCGCCAGCTCACGTTCGGCTACACCGAGGAGGAGCTGGCGCTGCTGCTGGCGCCGATGGCCTCCGGTGGCGCCGAGCCGCTGGGCTCGATGGGTTCGGACACGCCGCAGGCCGCGCTCTCGCAGCGCTCCCGGCTGCTCTACGACTACTTCGTGCAGCACTTCGCGCAGGTCACGAACCCGCCGCTGGACGCGATCCGGGAGGAGATCGTCACGTCGGTGGCGCGCGTGATGGGGCCGGAGCAGAACCTGCTGGAGCCCGTCGCGGCGTCCTGCCGGCACGTCGTGCTGCCCACCCCGGTGATCGACAACGATGAGCTGGCGAAGCTCATCCACATCAACTCCGACGGGGACCTGCCCGGTTTCGCCTGCACCGTGCTCTCCGGCCTGTACGAGGCCGGCGGTGGTGGCGAGGCGTTGGCCGAGGCCGTCGAACGGGTGCGCCAGGAGGCTTCCGAGGCGATCAGCGCGGGCGCACGGGTACTAGTGCTCTCCGATCGGGATTCCGATCACCGGATGGCGCCGATCCCGTCGTTGCTGCTGGTCTCCGCCGTGCACCACCACTTGGTGCGGACCAAGGAGCGTTTGAAGGTCGCGCTGGTGGTGGAGAGCGGCGACGCCCGCGAGGTGCACCACATCGCCGCGCTGCTCGGGTTCGGCGCCGCCGCGGTCAACCCGTACCTGGCCTTCGAGACGATCGAGGACATGATCTCGACGGGCCAGATCACCGGTATCCGGCCGCGGGTGGCGATCCGCAACTACGTGCAGGCGCTGGTCAAGGGCGTGCTGAAGGTGATGTCGAAGATGGGCATCTCCACCGTCGGCGCCTACACGGCCGCGCAGATCTTCGAGTCGGTGGGCTTGTCGAAGGAGCTCGTCGCGGAGTACTTCACCGGCACCGGAACGCAGCTCGGCGGGGTCGAGCTGGAGGTGCTGGCCGAGGAGGTCGCGCAGCGGCACCGCCGCGCCTACCCGGAGAACCCGACCGAGCGGGCGCACCGCAGGTTGGAGGTCGGCGGCGAGTACTCCTACCGCCGCGAGGGTGAGTTGCACCTGTTCTCGCCGGAGATGGTGTTCCTGCTCCAGCACGCCACGAAGACCCGAAAGGTCGAGGCGTACCGGTCCTACACCGCCGAGTGCGACCGGCTGGCCCGCCAGGGCGGCACGTTGCGCGGCATGTTCGAGCTCAGCAGCGGCCGGGAGCCGATTTCGATCGACGAGGTCGAACCGATCTCGGAGATCATGAAGCGGTTCGCGACCGGCGGCATGAGCTACGGCGCGATCTCCGCGGAGGCACACGAGACGCTGGCCGTCGCGATGAACCGCATCGGCGGCCGCTCCAACTCCGGTGAGGGCGGGGAGGACGCCGACCGGCTCTACGACGACGAGCGCCGCTCCGGCATCAAGCAGGTCGCCTCCGGCCGGTTCGGCGTGACCAGCGAATACCTGGTCAACGCCACCGATGTGCAGATCAAGATGGCGCAGGGCGCGAAGCCGGGCGAGGGCGGTCAGCTGCCCGCGCACAAGGTGTACCCGTGGATCGCGAAGACGCGGCACTCCACGCCGGGCGTCGGGTTGATCTCGCCGCCGCCGCACCACGACATCTATTCGATCGAGGACCTCGCGCAGCTCATCCACGACCTGAAGAACGCCAACGACCGGGCGCGGGTGCACGTGAAGCTGGTCAGCTCGGTCGGCGTGGGCACGGTCGCGGCGGGTGTGAGCAAGGCGCACGCCGACGTGGTGCTCATCTCCGGCCACGACGGCGGGACCGGTGCGGCGGCGCTGACCTCGCTCAAGCACGCGGGCACGCCGTGGGAGATCGGGCTGGCCGAGACGCAGCAGACGCTGCTGCTCAACGGTCTGCGGGATCGGATCACGGTGCAGGTCGACGGGGGCATGAAGACCGGCCGCGACGTGGTGATCGCGGCGCTGCTGGGCGCCGAGGAGTACGGCTTCGCGACCGCCCCGCTGGTCGTCGAGGGCTGCGTGATGATGCGCGTCTGCCACCTCGACACCTGCCCGGTGGGCGTGGCGACCCAGAACCCGGAGCTGCGCCAGCGCTACACGGGCCAGGTCGAGCACGTGGTGAACTTCTTCGAGTTCGTCGCCGAGGAGGTCCGCGAGCACTTGGCGCGGCTCGGCTTCCGCACCTTGGACGAGGCGATCGGCCAGGTCGGCGCGCTGCGCACCGATGAGGCCGTGGAGCACTGGAAGACGACGGGCCTGGACCTGACGCCGGTGTTCGCGGAGCCGGAGGCGCCGCATTCGCCGGTGCGCCGGCGGGTGCGCGAGCAGGACCACGGGCTGGAGCACGCCCTGGACCGCACGGTGATCCAGCTGGCGGAGGCGGCGCTGGAGGACGCGCACCCGGTGCGGCTGCGGCTGCCGGTGCGCAACGTGAACCGGACCGTCGGCACCTTGCTGGGCGCGGAGGTCACCCGCCGCTTCGGCGGCGACGGCCTGCCCGACGACACGATCCACGTGGAGCTGGAGGGTTCGGCGGGCCAGTCGCTGGGCGCGTTCCTGCCGCCGGGCGTGACGCTGGAGATGATCGGCGACGCCAACGACTACGTCGGCAAGGGCCTGTCCGGTGGGCGCGTGGTGGTGCGTCCCGATCCGGCTTCGGCGTTCGCCGCGGAGGACCAGGTGATCGCGGGCAACGTGATCGGCTACGGCGCCACGGCGGGCGAGCTCTTCCTGCGCGGGCAGGTCGGTGAGCGGTTCTGCGTGCGCAACTCGGGTGCCACGGCCGTCGCCGAGGGCGCCGGGGACCACGCCTTCGAGTACATGACGGGTGGTCGCGCCGTGGTGCTCGGCGGTACCGGGCGCAACGTCGCGGCGGGCATGTCCGGTGGCATCGCCTACGTGCTGGACCTGGATCCGGTGCGGGTGAACACGGCGATGGTGGACGTGCAGCAGCCGACGGCGAAGGACCTGCGCTGGCTGCACGACGTCGTGCGGCGCCACCACGAGTGCACCGGGTCGACGGTGGCGGCGTCGCTGCTGGGCGATTGGACGCGGCGCTCGGCCGCGTTCGCGAAGATCATGCCGCGCGACTACGCGCGGGTGCTGGAGGCGATGCGGCTGGCCCGTTCCGAGGGCCGCGACGTCGAAGAGGCGATCATGGAGGCGTCCCGTGGCTGACCCGAAGGGTTTCCTGAAGTTCTCCCGGGCCGAGGCCCCGAAGCGCTCCTACGACGAGCGGCTCGGCGACTGGCGCGAGGTCTACGCGGCACTGTCCACATCAGACCGAAAGGCGGAGGTGTCCACGCAGGCGGCGCGCTGCATGGACTGCGGCATCCCGTTCTGCCACTCCGGTTCCGCGGGCTGCCCGCTGGGCAACCTCATCCCGGAGTGGAACGACCAGGTCCGCCGCGGCCACTGGGACCAGGCGAGCGAGCGGCTGCACGCGACGAACAACTTCCCCGAGTTCACCGGCAAGCTCTGCCCGGCCCCCTGCGAGGCGGCGTGCGTGCTGGCGATCTCCCCGGACGCCGGGGGAGCGGTGACGATCAAGCGGGTCGAGGAGACCATCGCGGAGGTCGGCTGGGAGCACGACCAGGTGCAGCCGCAGCCCGCCGAGGTCGGCACCGGCCACCGGGTGGCCGTCGTCGGTTCCGGGCCCGCGGGGCTCGCCGCGGCCCAGCAGCTCACCCGCGCCGGGCACGAGGTGACCGTCTACGAGCGCGACGACCGCCTCGGCGGCCTGCTCCGCTACGGGATTCCCGAGTTCAAGATGGAGAAGTCCGTCCTGGACCGCCGGTTGGGGCAGATGCGCGCCGAGGGCACCAGGTTCGTCACCGGCTGCGAGGTCGGCGCCGACGTGACGGTGCCGCAGCTGCGGGCGGACCACGACGCGGTGGTCCTCGCGGTGGGCGCGCTGCGCGGCCGGGACGACCGCGCGGTGCCCGGCCGGGACCTCGACGGCGTGCACTTGGCGATGGAGCACCTGGTGCCGGCGAACAAGGAGGTCGAGGGCGACGGCCCGACGCCGATCTCCGCGCGCGGCAAGCACGTCGTCGTCATCGGCGGCGGCGACACCGGTGCCGACTGCTACGGCACCGCGACCCGCCAGGGCGCGCTGAGCGTGACGCAGCTCGACCAGTACCCGCAGCCGCCGACGCGGCGCGACGACGACCTGTCGCCGTGGCCGACGTGGCCGTACGTGCTGCGCACCTACCCGGCGCACGAGGAGGCGGGGGAGCGGAAGTTCGCCGTCGCCGTGGAGGAGTTCGTCGGCGACGACGAGGGCCACGTGCGCGCGGTGCGGCTGCGCGAGGTGCGCGTGGAGCGCGACGCCGACGGCAAGCGGCAGGTCGTGCCCGTCTCCGACGCCCCGCAGGAGCTGCCGTGCGACCTGGCGCTGCTGGCCATCGGCTTCGAGGGCGTGGAGCACATGCCGCTGCTCGACGGCCTCGGCATCGAGCTGTCCGGTCGCGGCACCATCGGCTGCGGCTCCGACTGGGAGACCTCCGCGCCGGGCGTGTTCGTCTGCGGTGACGCGCACCGCGGGGCGTCGCTGGTGGTGTGGGCGATCGCGGAGGGCCGGTCGGTGGCGAACGCGGTGGACGCGCACCTCACCGGTGCCTCCGACCTGCCGTCCCCGGTGCACCCGACGGCGCTGCCGCTGGCGGTGGTGTAGCCGACCCCGTCGCACCGCCCCGCCCGGCGGGGCGGTGCGACCGGTCAGTCCCGGACGAGGCGCGCCGTGTATCCGGCGTCGACGAGCCGCAGGTAGGCGGCGCGCACCTCCGCGGGCACGGGTTGCGCCACGGCGAAGCCGAGCTCGGCGTAGCGGGTGATGCGTTGCGTGTCGCCCACCAGCATGGCGATCACCCGGTCCGCGTCGCCGATGCTCTCGACGTGCTCCTCCAGCGACTGCGCGGTCGCGGCGCAGCGGAATTCGGCTTCGGGCCAGCGCTTCCGGGCCGTCGCGAGGGCGCGGCGCTGCTGGTAGGGGCGTGAGATCAACATGATCCGGGCGTGCAGCAGGCCCTGCTCTGCCAGCAGCGCGCGGGTGAACTCGATGTTCTCCCCGGTGTTCGTGGCCGCGGTCTCGACCTCGATGGCCGCCTCCGGGACGCCGAGTTCCAGCGCGTGCTCCCGGAAGTGCACCGCCTCGCCGCGCGGGAACCGCTCGACGGTGGTGGGCGCGTTGGCGCCGGTGAACACGATCCGCGGGAACCAGCCCTGGTGGTAGAGCTCGGCGGTGCGCGTCGCGACGCCGAGGTCGTGGCTGCCGAGGCCCACGCCCACGTCGCAGCGGCGCGGTTCCTGCCGGAGGTCGTGGTAGTCCCACAACGTCCGCACGTCCGCCGCCGACTCCGCCGGCACCGCCACCGCGCTCACCTCTCTCGTCGCCGACCGCCGGACGATGATCGCTCATCTCGCGGCCACCCACCGGATATCCGGCGGGGCCCGAGAATCTCACGAGGTCGTGCGGCGGGGCCCGGCGAGCGACCCGTTCTCCGCGCGGCCGAGATCTCCGCCACCGCCGGGCGCGTGAGGGAGTTCACGGTCTCGCCGATTCCTCCGTGGACCGTTGGTTGCGGTGGCACCTACCTGATGGGATGGCCGCACGGCACCGCACGGGCTCGGCGCGCCGCGTTCCGGACCGAACGGAATCCCTACTACTCGTGGAGTGCGTCGCATGAGACTGGTGCGCTACCAGGCCGCGTCCGGCCCCCAGTCCGGGGCGCTGGTGGGCGGGGTGCTGCACCCGCTGCCGGAACCCACCGCGGAGGTGCCGATCGGCGACCCGTTCCGCAGCCCCGAGTCGTTGCTGGCGCCGGTGCTGCCGGGCACGGTGTTCGGCGTGGCGAGCCGGGTCGACGAGACGGGCGAGGTGCTGCCACCGGCGACGTTCCTGAAGGCGGTGGGCAGCGTGGTGGGGCCGGGCGGTGCGATTCCGCTGCCGTCCGGGATCGGCCTGGTGGAGGCCGCGGCCGAACTGGCGGTGGTCGTGGGATCGCCGATCTGGCAGGCCGATCCGGAGCTGGTGCTGACCCGCGTGCTCGGCTACACGATCGCGCTCGACGTCACGGCCCGCGACGAGCAGCGCCGCGATCCGCTGTCGACGGCGGCGAAGAGCAGGCGCGGGTTCACGCCGCTGGGCCCGTGGATCGAGACGCGGTTCGACCCCGCGGACGCGGCGATCACGTTGCGCCGCAACGGTGAGCGGGTCGCGGCGGGCTCCACCGCGGACCTGGTCCGCGGCATCCCGGAAACCCTGTCCCACCTGTCCACGCTGGTCGAGCTGAACAAGGGGGACGTGGTCCTCACCGGCGCTCCCGGCACGATCAGCCCGATCGAACCGGGCGACGCGCTGGTCGCCGAGATCGACGGCATCGGCGAGCTCACGAGCCGAGTGGTCACGGCCTGAGCCCGCGCCCGAGCAGGCGGGTGCTCGGCGTTCTTCTCGCGAGGACAGCACCGCCGGGCGCGGCGGAGCCGCCCGTGCGAGAAGAACACCGAGACCGCGGGCCCCCTACGCGAGTCCCCCGAGCACCGACGGCACCCCCGAGGTGTGCACGACCCCGAGGCGCTGGGTGGATCGGGTGAGCGCCACGTACAGGTCGTTGAGCCCGCGCGCGGACTCGCCCAGTATCCGGTCCGGGTCGGCCACCAGCACCGAGTCGAACTCCAGGCCCTTGACCTGGTCCACGGTGAGCACCACGACCCGCGCTTCCAGCTCGTCCTGCTGGTCGCCGACTTCCGCTTCCGGCACCTGCTCGGCGATCCGAGCGCCGACTTCGTCGAGGTGTTCCGGCGGCAGCAGCACGGCGAGCGTGCCGTCGACGGCGTCGAGTTCGGCGCGCACCAGTTCCGGCAGCACCGCGGGCAGGTCCGACTCCGGCACCTGCCGGGTCCACGGCGCGTGCCCGCTGGTGCGCACCGACGCCGGCGGTTCCAGGTCGGTGTCCATAGCCGCGAGCACGTCGGCGGCCACCGACATGATCTCCGCGGGGGTCCGGTAGTTCACCGTCAGCTCGGCGAGCTGCCACCGGTCCATCACGTATGGCGAGAGCACCTCGTGCCAGGAGGCCGCGCCGCCGAGCGCACCGGTCTGCGCGATGTCGCCGACCAGCGTCATCGACCGGCTCGGGCAGCGGCGCATCAGCACCCGCCACGCCATCGTCGAGAGCTCCTGCGCCTCGTCGACGATGACGTGCCCGAACGTCCAGGTGCGGTCCTCGGCGGCGCGTTCGGCGGCGGTGAGGTCGCTGCGGGTGCGGTGGCGCTGCGCGAGCAGTTCGGCGTCGAGCACGTCGGAGACCCGCAGCCGTTCCTCGTCGGCGATCTCCTCGTCCTGCTCCATCAGGTGCAGCACGCCCTGGGCGTAGGCGAGCTCCTCGCGTTCCTGGCGGGCCTGCTCCTCGCGGGCCTTCGTGTCGTCCTCGCCGAGCAGTTCGGCCAGTTCGTCCAGCAGCGACGCGTCGGCGGGCGTCCAGTCCGAACCGGGTGCGCGCAGCAGCGCCTGGCGTTCCTGGTCGGTGAGGTGCTTGCGGGCGGCGGTGGTGAGCCGCTTCGGCGTGCTGAGCAGGTCGTCGAGCAGCTGCTGCGGCGTCAGCTGCGGCCACAGCGAGTCGAGGACCTCGGTGACCGCGTCGTCGGCGCGCAGTTCGGCGCCGATGTCGTCGAGGTCGCGCCGGTCCAGCAGGTCCCGGCCGAGCCGGTCGGCGACCTGGTTGGTCAGGCCCGAGATCATCTCCTTGCGGAAGATCTTGCGCGCGTGGTTGTGCGGCTTGCGGGACCGGCGGGCGCGGCTGCGGGCGTTCGAGACGAGGTTCTTGCCCACCGACAGCGGTTCTCGGTCGAACAGGACCTCGATGGGTTCCTTCGGGACCCGCTGGCGGTCGCGCACGGCCGAGTTGAGCACGTTCACCATCACGCCGCGGCCCTTGATCTCCGCGGCCTCCGCGGATTCGGGGGCGGTGGCGGAGACGCCGGGGAACAGTTCTCCGGCGGTGGACAGCAGCACGCCCGTCTCGCCGAGCGACGGCAGCACCTGGCCGATGTAGCGAAGGAACGTCGAGTTCGGCCCGACGACGAGCACGCCGCGCTTGGTGAGCTGCTCGCGGTAGGTGTAGAGCAGGTACGCCGCGCGGTGCAGCGCCACCGCCGTCTTGCCGGTGCCGGGACCGCCCTGCACGACCAGCACCCCGTTCATGGGGGCTCGGATGATGCGGTCCTGCTCAGCCTGGATGGTGGCGACGATGTCGCCCATCTGCCCGGTGCGCCGCGCGTCCAGCGCCGCCAGCAGCGTCGCCTCCCCGGCGAGGCCGAGGTCGCTGCCCTGCTCACCGGCGTCGAGGTCGAGGATCTCGTCTTCGAGGTCGACCACGGTGCGCCACTTGCTGCGCAGGTGGCGGCGCCGCCACACGCCGTCGCGGGCGGCGGCGGTGGCCAGGTAGAACGGCCGGGCCGCCGGCGCGCGCCAGTCGATCAGCAGCGGTTCGTACTCGCGTTCCTCGTCGAACAGGCCGAGGCGTCCGATGTGGAACACCTCGTCGCTGTCGAGGTCGAGCCGCCCGAAGCACAACCCGTGCTCCACCGCGCTGAGCTGGGTCAGCTTGTCGGTGTACATGGTGGTGGAGATGTCGCGTTCGGTGCGCGCCTGCGGCGTGCCGCCGGTCTGGCGCAGCGTGTCGGTGAGCCGTTTCGTGGCGTCCCGGCGGAGTTCGTCGAGTTTGTCGTAGAGCGTCGAGACGTACTGCTGCTCGGCGGTCAGGTCGTCGGTGCGGTCGGGTCCCCGATCTGCTCGGGCGTTGGACAACTTGGCTCCACCTTGTGCTCACATGATGTGTCGGACCGGAGGTGCCGACGGGCCGTGAATGCGTCCCCGGCGAGAGTCCGACCAACCATCATACCGGCACTCGATGACCACCCCGTCCCGCTGCGACGGCACCCCGGAACCTGTCTTTGAGGCTTGAGTAGTGGGTCGCTCAGCGGAACCTCAGCGGCTTCCTCGTTGCGGGATCGATTTCTCATGTAGCAGCCCTACACCACGAAATCGCTGTCCTCGCGAGGAAGCCGCTGAGAACCCGCCGGTGGTCGTCCTGCTCAGGCTGATCACTGCTCAGCGGCTCCGCCACTGACAAGACAACGACCAACAACGCCGCTCACCTGGAACGACAAGATCAAAGACGCCCGTGCTGCTCCGGAGGCACCCAAGACGGACCAAGGTCGCTGCGGCAACCGGACGGCACTGTGCCGCCGCAGCGACCGGAGTCGCCGCGGCGGCACCTCAACCGGCCCTTCGCCGCTCTACAGCAGCAGGTCCAGTAGGACGATGACCACGAACGACACGACCGACAGGATCGTCTCCATCGCCGACCAGGTCTTGAGCGTCTGCCCGACGGTCATCCCGAAGTATTCCTTGACCAGCCAGAACCCGGCGTCGTTGACGTGCGACAGGAACAGCGAACCGGAGCCGATGGCCAGCGCCACGAGCGCCCCGTGCACCGGGTCCAGCCCCACGACCAGCGGCGCCACCATCCCGGCCGCGGAGATGGTCGCCACCGTCGCCGAGCCCGTCGCGACCCGGATGCCGACCGCGATCAGCCAGGCCAGCAGCAGCGGCGACAGGTGCGCGCCCGCCGCCACGTCGGTGATCATGGTGTTGACCCCGGATTCGACCAGGGTCTCCTTGAACCCGCCGCCGGCGCCGACGATGAGGATGATGCCCGCGACCGGCGGCAGCGAACCGCCGACGATGCCGGACAGCGCGGTGCGCCCCAGCCCGGAGCGCGGCCCGAGCGTGGCCATCGCGATCAGCACGGTCAGCGTCAGCGCGACCACGGGGGTGCCCAGCGTGTCCAGCGCGACGTAGCCGAGGCTGCCTTCGGTCAGGGCGAGGTCGGCGACGGACTTGCCGAGCATCAGCACGACCGGCAGCAGCAGCATCACCACGGACAGGGCGAAACCGGGCCGCCTGCCTTCGTCGTCCGGGCCGGGCGTCTTGCCCAGCAGCGTCGAGGCCGGGGGCAGCTCCACGCGCTTGGCGATGAACGAGCCGAACACGGGGCCGGCCACCACGGCCGTCGGGATGGCCACGACGATGCCCAGCGCGAGGGTGGTGCCGAGGTCCACGCCGAGCGCGTCCACCGCGGCCAGCGGGCCGGGGTGCGGCGGCACCAGGCCGTGCAGGATGGACAGCCCCGCCAGCGCGGGAATCCCGATCCGCAGCATCGGCTGTTCGGAGCGGGCGGCGACCATCACCACGATCGGCACCAGCAGCACCACGCCGACCTCGAAGAACATCGGCAGCCCGAGCAGCGCGGCGATGAACACCATCGCCCACGGCAGGGTGCGCCGGGTGGTGCGTTCGAGCACCGTCTCCACGATCTGCTGGGCGCCGCCGGTGTCGGTGAGCAGCCTGCCCAGCATCGCGCCCAGCGCGACCAGCAGACCGACGTCGCCGACGGTCTTGCCGAGCCCGTCGGTGAACGTCTCGACGAGGTCTTCGAACGGCATCCCGGCGACCACGCCGAGCGTGGTGGCGCCCAGCGCCAGCGCCAGGAACGGGTGCATCTTCACCCAGCTGATCAGCACGACGATCACGGCGATGCCGCTGACCGCGGCGGCCAGCAGCCGGGTGTCGTGGCCGCTCCAGGCGCCGGGTGGTGCCTGCGCGAGCAGGGTGCCCGCGACGGGCAGGGACATCAGAGGCATGAGGGGCTCCTCGCTGAGCTCGGTGCGCGGCCCACCTTAAGAGCAGATCGCTGAAAAGTATGACTTTTCCGGCTCATGAACCGATTAAGTCTGCTCTGTTAACCGAGTCACGAGGCATAGTGCGGGCGACGACCGGCTCCGAACGGCCCGCGTCCTGCCGCCACTCGGCCGCAGCCACCCCGCGGGCCGAGCGGTCCGGAGACCAGATGAGGAGCCCTTGCGAATGATCTTTTGGTCTTTTCTTGTCAGCCGGCGAAGCCGCTGAGCAGTGACCGGCTTGAGCACAACGACCACCGGCGGGTTCTCAGTGGCTTCCTCGCGAGGACGGCTTTTTCCCTCGTGGCGGAGCCACTTGGGAAAAAGATCCCGCAGCGGCGAAGCCACTGAGGTTCCGCAGAGCGACCCGCCACGAAGGTCATGCTGAAAGGACTCCTAAGTTGAAGCGAACGGACGAGGGGAGCCTGGTGAGCGGCGGACTGCACGGGCAGGTGGTCGACGTGCTCGGCCACGAGATCAGCGCGGGCGAGCACCCGCCCGGCACCGTGCTGCGCATCGACGGGCTGGAGCAGCGCTTCGGCATCTCCCGCAGCGTCGCCCGCGAGGTGGTGCGCACGCTCGCGTCGATCAGGCTGGTCGTCAGCCGCAAGCGCGTCGGCGTCGTGGTGCGTCCGCGCGCCGAGTGGAACACCTTCGACCCGGCGCTGATCCGCTGGCTGCTCGCGGTGGACCGGTCCGCGCAGGTCCGGACCCTGGTGGAGCTGCGCACCGCCGTCGAACCCGTCGCCGCCGCGGCGGCGGCCAGGCACGCCGACCACGAGCAGGCCGCCCGCCTCGTCGGCCTGGCCGAGCGGATGGTGGCCACCGCCCGCTCCGGCGACCTGGAGACCTTCCTGGAGGCCGACGTCGACTTCCACGGCCTGGTGCTGGCCGCGTCCGGCAACGAGATGTTCGCGCAGCTGCGCGACGTGTTCGGCGAGGTGCTGCGCTGGCGCACCGGGCACGGCCTGATGCCGGAGCACCCGAAGCCGCTCGCGGTCCGGCTGCACTGTGAGATCGCCGAATGCATCCGCGGCGGCGATCACGAACGCGCCGAGTCGGCGATGCGGGAACTGGTGCAGGAGGCGTTCGAGGGGACCCTCGAACGCCTCACCACCGAGCAGCAGGGCGATCAGTAGCCCTCGTAGCCACCGCCGGAGCCGACGCCGACGACGCCGGGCACGTTCGACACCGAGCCGTAGCGGTCGATGGAGTACCGGGTCGCGGCCACGATGTTGTCCACCGGGTTCCAGATGTCCTGGTGACCCGGCACCGCGAACGAGTGGAACGTCGGGTCGATCGTCTGCATCAGGCCCTTCGACGGAGTGCCCGCCGACGCGTTCGAGTCCCAGTCGTTGGCGGCCATCGGGTCGCCGCCGGACTCGTGCTCGATGATCGTGCGCAGCGCCGCCGGGTCGATCTGGTCGCGGGGCACGCCGTGCGCTTCCAGCACCGCCGTGGCCTGGCTGATCCAGCCGCCCACGGGGTCGGCGGGCGCACCGCCCAGCGCCGGACCGGTGTTCGGGGGACTCACCGGTCCGGGCTGGACGTGCCCGGCCACCGGGGCGGCGGCGCGGGGTTCGGGGGTGTGTTCCGCCGCGGGGGCTCCGCCGAGCACGGCGCTGAGCACGCCGGTGGCGACGACGGAGGCGGCGATCTGGGCGGTCCGCATCTTCGGGGTGAGGCGGTGCGCGCCGATGGCTTCGCTGGTGCTCCACAGCTCCCGCAGCGCGGGGACCGCTTTGTCGTGGAGCCGGTGCAGCAGCGCGGTCGGGGACTTGGGGCCGGTGGTGCTGTCGGGGGTGGTCAGGGCCTCGGGGAAGGTGTGGTCGGGGGAACTCACGAGGACCAACAGTCCCTCACCGCCCGTATGCCTACATCGCGGTTTCCACGTGTGCAGGTACCTACTTTCGTAGATCCGCGTGGTGGGAAACCCGTTTCCCGTCACGCGGAGTACACCGGTGACCGGGGGTCGGAGGCGGACGGGTGCGGCGATCTCCGAGCCGATCGGTACGCGGCGACGACCGGTGCGGCGAGGGCCCGGCGTCGGCGGCCGAGCCTTCCCGCCGCCGGGTGCTCACGTCAAGAAGAACGTCGTCCCGCCAGCCAGCCGGCGATCTGGGCGCGGGAGGAGAAGTCGAGCTTGGTCAGGATGTGCTGCACGTGGCCTTCCACGGTGCGCTGCGCGATGACCAGCGTCTCTGCGATCTCCTTGTTCGTCCTGCCCTGCGCGACGAGTTCGGCGATCTCCCGCTCCCGTTTGGTCAGCGTCGTCGCGGTCAGCTCGTCCGGGGCGACGCTGCGCGTCGTCCGCTTGAGCTCCAGCGCGTAGTCCACCGCCGACTCCGGCGACATCTCGTAGCCGCGGTCGAAGGCCTCCCGGTAGGCGCGGTCGCCCAGCGCGCGGCGCGCGCCCTGCTCGTTCTCGTCGTGCGAGGACTGGAACCGCCCGTAGTACTCGGGTGCGGCGCGCACCGCGTCCCACACCGCCGACGCCGCCCCGAACAGGCGGGCCGCCCGCTCGTCGCGACCCAGCCCGTGCGCGATCCACGCCAGGATGTCGATGGTGAACGCGCTGGAGAGCCGGTTGTCCAGCGTGCGCTGCAACCGCAGCGCCTCCTTCGCGGCCGTCTCCGCGCGCGCCGAGGCCCCGCGCAGGATCTCGATGTGCGCGCTCGCCCACAGTGCCGCCGACCGCCACAGCAGTTCACCGCGCCCGGTCGCCGCCTCGATGCATTCCCGCAGCAGCGCGATCCCGCTGTCCCGATCGCCGCGGAGCCCTTTGACCAGGCCCAGCGCGAACAACCCGAACCATTCCCCGTAGACCGCCTCCAGGTCCCGGAACCGGCCGAGCGCGTCCGCGAGCAGCTCCTCGGCCTCGGCGAGGTCGTCGCGGAAGAACGCCGCCATGCCCCGGATCTGCGTCACGTGCGCCAGCTCGTACTCGTCGTCGTGCTCGGCGGCCAGCGCCGCCGCCTCCTCCAGCAGCGGCAGGGCGGTCGAGGTGTCGCCCTGCAGCAGCGCGAACCACGCGGTGGCCCGCAGGCCCGCGGGCCGCTCCGGGGTGTCCGGCGGGACGTGTTCGAGCGCCGTCTCCAGCCAGTGCCGCGCCTCCCCGTTGAGCCCGCGGATGCTCCAGAACGGCGTGAGCCGCGACGCCAGCCGCAGCGCGCCCGCCGCGGTGCGCCGCTCGTGCGCCGCCGTGTCCAGCGCGAGCCGCAGGTTGTCCAGGTCCAGCCGCAGTTCTCGCACCCACGCCGTCTGGTGCGGGCCGAGCCAGTCCGCCGCGAACCGGTCGGCGAGCTCCGCGTACCACTCGTGGTGGCGGGCCAGCACCCGCTGCC
Source organism: Saccharopolyspora sp. NPDC002578 (assembly GCF_053592695.1). NCBI lineage: Bacteria > Bacillati > Actinomycetota > Actinomycetes > Pseudonocardiales > Pseudonocardiaceae > Saccharopolyspora > Saccharopolyspora sp. NPDC002578. The sequence continues at coordinate 18,866 of NZ_JBSFWJ010000065.1, forward strand.
GCTCCCCGGAGGCGTCGAGTCGTTCCTGGCCGTAGTCGCGCAGCGCGTGCAGCAACCGGAACCGCACCTCACCGGCTTCTTCCTCGCGCACCAGGATCGACTGGTCCACCAGCGAGTGCATCGAGCCCAGCACGTCGACGCGGCTGAGCCCGTTGCTGGCCACGTGCTCGGCGGCGGCCAGCCCGAAGCTCCCGGCGAACACCGACACCCGCGCCCACGCGATCCGGTCCTGCTCGGAGCACAGCTCGTAGCTCCAGTCGATCAGCGCCCGCAGGCTCTGCTGCCGCGGCGGCGCGCCGCGGCGCCCCTCGCTGAGCAGGTTGTAGCGCTCGACGAGCCGCTCCTCCAGCTGCTGCAGCGACAGCGACCGCAGCCGCACCGCGGCGAGCTCGATCGCCAGCGGGTTGCCGTCGAGCCGCGCGCACAGCCGCATCAGCACGGCGCCGTCCTCGGCGGTGACCTCGAACTCCGGCACGGTCGAGCGCGCCCGGTCCAAGAACAGCCGCACCGAGGAGAACTGCTCGTAGGACTCCGGTGGTGGCGGGTCGTCGAGGTCGGGGATCTGCATCGGCGGCACCACCAGCGTCGCCTCCCCGGCCACGCCCAGCGACTGCCTGCTGGTGGCGAGGATGCGCACGCCTGGGCACCAGCGCAGCACCGAATCCACGAACAGCGCGGCGTCCTCGATGACGTGCTCGCAGTTGTCCAGCACCAGCAGCATCTCCCGGTGCCGCAGGTGTTCGACGACGGCGTCCACGTCGGTGCCCGAGGACGGTCCGCCGAGGCTGAGCTGTTCGATGGCGGCTTCGGCGAGCAGGGTGCCGTCGCGGAGCTCCTCCAGGCCCACGCACCACGCCTTGTCCCGGAAGATCCGCCGCATGCTGGAGGCCACCCGCAACGCCAGCCGGGTCTTGCCGACCCCGCCCTGGCCGGTGAGGGTGACCAGCCGGGATTCGGCGAGCAGGCGTTTGGTCCGGGTGATCTCATGTCGCCGGCCGACGAAGCTGGTGACGTCGACCGGTAGGTTGCCCGCCGACTCGCGGACGCGGGCCGACCGCGCACTGGAGACCACGCCCCGAGCCTAACCCGGCTTCGCCCTGTCGGTCGGGGCGATCTTGCAGGTCAACGGCTTGCCAAGGTCAACCTGGAGCGCGCGAGATCGACGAAGCGGGCCTGTCCGGCGCGTAGCCCGTGCAGTCCGAGCGAGACGGTGCGCCGGAACTCGGCGAGTTCCACGACGTGCTCGTGCAGCGATTCCCGCGCGTTCCCGCCGGCGGCGGTGTAGGCGGTCAGCAGGCGTCGCAGCCCGTCCGGCCCGAAGGCGGCGCAAGGGGCGGCGAAGTCCTGCGCTGGGTCGTCGATGGCCGCGTCCGCCCAGTCCAGCAGCCCGACGAGCCTCCCCGCCCCGTCGACCAGGATGTGGTTCGGGCTCAGGTCCCGGTGCACGGGAACGCCCGCGCCGAGCCAGTACCGGTCGTCGGCGAGCCAGTTGCGCCACCGCCGCGCCCGGTGCTCCGGAACGGGCAGCAGGGCGACCCCTTCGGCGAGTTCGGCGTCGATCTCCGCCCGCAGCGCCCGCGGCCCGCCGGCTTCGACGCCGGTGGACGCCAGCAGGTGCGGTGGCGTGCCGTGCAGCGCCGCGATGACCTCGCCGAGCCGCACCAGGTAGTCCTCGTCGGCCGTTCCGAAATCCACGTCGAGCGTGAGCGGGTCCTCGGCCGCCAGCGGCTCGCCGCTCAACCGCCGGTAGGCGACCAGGTCGGGAGCGCGGATCTCCCAGCGCGGCAGTTCCACCGGCAGCCGTGGCCGCAGCACCTCCAGCAGCCTGCCCTCGGCGGGTAGGCGCGCCGCGACGCCCGCCCGGCGCGGTTCCCGCAGGACCCACCGCGTCCCGTCGCGGGCGGTCGCGAGGTGCACGCGGAAGTCCCAGCCGGTCTCGTTCACCTCGTCGACGCGCACGTCCAGTCCGTGCGCGCGGGCCACGTCGGTGATCATGTCGGCACGTTAACGGGCGGCGGCGAGCGGTGTCATCGGAAATTGCGGGACTTTCGGACCGTTTCCGGGTGCGGTGGCGCCACAATTCCCCCGGCGGTTCCCGGGTGTCACAGCGGCCTTCGCGCGGGCACGACCCGGCGTGCCCGCGGAATTACGCTGGAACGGTCGTAGAACGGGCCCGGTGATCGCGCGGAGGCGTTCCTCCGCGCGCATCGGATCCCCATTTCCACGTGCTCCGGGGGTGTGCGCGATGCCATTCCACTTGCCCGAGGACGAGTTCCCCGGCCACCGGGCCCGGCGGAGGTCGCGAACGCTGATCGTGCTGCTCAGCGCGTTCACGATGATCGTGGCCCTCTGCGGCGGCGCGGTCGCCGCCGGTGCCGCCGCGAAACCGGCCGAGGGCGATTCCCCGCGGAAGGTGACGGTGACGATGGTCGATTACCGGCTGCTGATGCCGTCGCACCTCCCACCCGGTCGCTACACGTTCCGGGCGGTGAACCGGGGAATCGCGCCGCACGCCTTGGAGGTCAAAGGACCGGGTGTGGAGAACAAGCGCACCATCACGGTGAAGACGGGGCAGTCCGCGGATCTGACCGTCACCTTGACCCGCGGCACCTACGATTTCTGGTGCCCCGTCGGGAACCACCGGCACGTCGGAATGGAGCTCGACGTGCACGTCGGCTGAGCCCTCCGCCGTGGTGCGAGCCGGGAAAAGGGAGAGCGCGATGTCGGCGCCCGGTGCCAGGCTGCGCGCATGACCGGAACCGATGCCAAGGACGACCTGCACCAGTACCTGCGCGAGGAGCGAGACGCCCTGCTGTGGAAGCTCGACGGGCTCTCCGAGTACGACGTCCGGCGCCCGCTGACGCCCACCGGCACCAACCTGCTGGGCCTGGTCAAGCACGTCGCGACCGTCGCGGTGGGCTACTTCGGCATCGTCTTCGACCGCCCTTTCCCGGAGCCGATGCCGTGGATCGAGAACGGGGCCGACAACGACGACATGTGGGCGACCGCGGAGGAGACGCGGGAGCAGATCATCGGGCTCTACCACCGGGCTTGGGCGCACGCGGACGCGACGATCGCGGCGTTGCCGCTGGACGCGCCGGGCCGGGTGCCGTGGTGGCCCGCGGAGCGCGGCGGCATGACCCTGCATCGGATCCTGTGCCACGTGCTCGCCGAGCTGGCTCGGCACGCGGGCCACGCCGACATCGTCCGCGAACTCGTCGACGGTTCCGCGGGCCGGCGAGCCGGCAACGACAACCTGCCCTCGCGCGACGAGCAGTGGTGGCGCGACCACCACGACCGCCTCGACCGGGTCGCCCGCGCGACCCGTGCCTGATCGCGGTCGATATAGGCTGATCGGGTGCGTTTCGAAGGGTTCGGGGACGGTGCCGTCGAGTTCTACGAGGGGCTCGAAGCCGACAACTCCAAGGCTTACTGGGGCGATCAGCTCGCGGTGTACCGCGAGCACGTGCGGGCTCCGATGGAGGCGCTGCTCGCCGAGCTGGAACCGGAGTTCGCCGCCGGGGTCGGCTCCGGCGGCGCGAGCGGCAAGGGCAAGGTGTTCCGGCCGCACCGGGACGTGCGGTTCAGTCCCGACAAGTCGCCGTACAAGACCCACTGCGGCGCCGTGATCGAAGCGGGGCGCGGCGGCGGGGCCTACTACGTGGAGGTCAGCGCTGCTGGCATGCTGATCGCCGGCGGCTGCTTCCACACCGAATCCGACCAGCTGGCGCGCTACCGCACGGCGGTGGACGAGCCGGTCCACGGGGAGCGGTTGCGCGAGGTCCTGGCCGCGTTGGGGTCGCGCTGGGAGATCACCGGCGACACCCTCGCCACCCGCCCGCGCGGCGTGCCCGCCGACCATCCGCGGCTGGAACTGCTGCGGCACCGCACGCTCTACGCGGCGCGCCGTTGGGAACCGGACGACCTGCTGCACGAGCGGGGGTGCGCGAGCCGCGTCCGCAAGGGCTGGCGGGAGCTGCGCGAGCTCAACCAGTGGTGCGCCGACCACGTCGGACCGACCGAGCGGCGGCGGTGAGCAGCAGGGCCACCAGCGCGCCGAGCACGTCGACCAGCGCGTCCCGCAGGTCTCCGCTGCGGCCCAGCGGTAGCACCGCCTGCAGCACTTCGGACAGCGCCGCGTACCCGACGAGCCCCACCACGAGCGGGGCGGCGGGGACGCGGGCGGCGGTCCCGCTCGCGGCCAAGGCGGCGAACAGCACGAAGTGCACGACCTTGTCGGTGCCCGGCGGCGCGGACGGGACGCCCGACGCCGGGGTGAACAAGATGATCAGGCTGATCGCGAAGATCACACCGAAGAGCAGCTGACCGGGCCGTGGCCTGTAATGATTCAGCACCGCAAGATCCCGATCGGTTCGTTTCCAGGTGGCTGCGTATTCGACGCGCGTCCAAGGAGACTAGGCTGACACAACGTGAGTCGACGAGCCAAGATCGTTTGTACCATGGGCCCCGCCACCGCCTCACCGGAGAAGGTGGCCGAGCTCGTCAGCAGCGGAATGGACGTCGCCCGGTTGAACTTCAGCCACGGCAGCCATGGCGACCACCAGCAGGTCTACGACCTGGTGCGGACGGCCGCGAAGGAAAGTGGCCGTGCCGTGGGCATCCTCGGCGACCTGCAGGGACCGAAGATCCGCCTCGGCAAGTTCGCGGACGGTCCGGTCGAGTGGAACACCGGCGACGTCGTGCGAATCACGATCGACGACGTGCAAGGCACTCATGATCGCGTTTCCACCACCTACAAGGGCCTGGCCGCCGACGCCAAGGTCGGCGACCGGGTGCTGGTCGACGACGGCAAGGTCGGCCTGACCGTCTCCGCCGTCGAAGGCAACGACGTCGTCCTCGACGTCGTCGAAGGCGGACCTGTTTCCGACAACAAGGGCCTGTCCATGCCCGGCATGGACGTCTCGGTGCCCGCGCTGTCCGAGAAGGACATCGCGGACCTGGAGTTCGCCCTGCAACTCGGCGTGGACTTCATCGCGCTGTCGTTCGTGCGCAGCCCCGCAGACATCGACCTGGTCCACCAGGTGATGGACCGCGTCGGGCGCCGGCTTCCGGTGATCGCGAAGCTGGAGAAGCCGGAGGCGGTGGACAACCTGGAGGCCATCGTGCTGGCCTTCGACGGCGTCATGGTCGCCCGCGGTGACCTCGGCGTGGAACTCCCGCTCGAGCACGTCCCGTTGGTGCAGAAGAAGGCGATCCGGATCGCGCGGGAGAACGCGAAGCCGGTCATCGTCGCCACCCAGATGCTCGACTCGATGATCCACAACTCGCGGCCGACCCGCGCCGAGACCTCGGACGTGGCCAACGCCGTGCTCGACGGCACCGACGCGGTGATGCTCTCCGGCGAGACGAGCGTCGGGGACTACCCGATCGAGACCGTGCAGACGATGGCCCGCATCGTCGAGGCCGTGGAGGACGGATCGCCCACGCCGCCGCCGCTGAGCCACGTGCCGCGCACCAAGCGGGGCGTCATCTCCTACGCGGCGCGCGACATCGGGGAGCGGCTCAGCGCGAAGGCGTTGGTCGCGTTCAGCCAGTCCGGCGACACCGTGCGGCGGCTCGCCCGCCTGCACACCCGGCTGCCGCTGCTCGCGTTCACGCCGGAGGAGTCGGTCCGCAGTCAGCTCGCTCTCACTTGGGGGACTGAGACGTTCCTCGTGCCTAAAGTGGACACGACCGACCAGATGGTCCGTCAGGTGGATCAGGCGATGCTCTCGCTCGGACGTTCGCAGCGCGGCGACATGGTCGTCGTGGTCGCGGGTTCCCCGCCTGGCACCGTGGGTTCGACGAACCTGATCCGGGTGCACCGGCTCGGCGAGGAAGACCACGTCTGATCCGTGTTCGCGCGCGGAGTGGGTCGGTCGCACTGACCGGCAAGGGCGGGAACACCGTCGTTCCCGCCCGGTGATCCACCCCGATTCGCCCGAGGAGCAGAAGTGACCGAAGCGGCACGAGCGGCTGCCGCCGACCCGGCAGGCCTGCACATCGACAGCTCGGTCCCGTTGGACGTCAACGGTGTGCCGCACGGCCAGCCCGTGCTGGACCGGCTGATCGCCCTGCTCGATCTGGAACGGATCGAGGAGAACATCTTCCGCGGGGTCAGCCCCGCCGAATCACCGGTGCGCGTCTTCGGCGGCCAGGTCGCCGGGCAGGCGCTCGTCGCCGCCGGGCGCACCGTGCCGGAGGACCGGCCGGTGCATTCGCTGCACGCCTACTTCATCCGGCCCGGTGACCCGAGCGTCCCGATCGTCTACGAGGTGGATCGCACCCGGGATGGCCGGTCGTTCACGACCCGCCGGGTCGTGGCGGTGCAGCACGGCAAGCCGATCTTCTCGCTGTCGGCGTCGTTCCAGCTGGTCGAGGACGGCATCGACCACGCCGAGACCATGCCCGACGTGCCCGACCCGGAGTCGCTGCCGACGTACGGTGAGCAGGTCGGCAGCCTGCTGGGGGAGCTGGGCGGCACGCCGTACCAGCCCCGCCCGATCGACGTCCGCTACGTCACCGACCCGCCGTGGGTGCGCAAGGACGACTCCGAGCGGGAGGCGCGCAGCCAGGTCTGGATGCGGGCCGACGGCGGGCTGCCGGACGACAAGCTGCTGCACGTGTGCATGGCGGCGTTCGCCTCCGACCTGACGCTGCTGGATTCGGTGCTGGTGCGCCACGGCGTGTACTGGATGCTGGACAAGGTCTCCGGGGCGAGCCTGGATCACGCCATGTGGTTCCACCGCCCGTTCCGCGCCGACGAGTGGCTGCTCTACGACTGCGCCTCGCCGAGCGCGTCCGGTGCTCGTGGGCTGGCGACGGGGCGGTTCTTCTCGCAGGACGGGCGGTTGGTGGCGACCGTCGTGCAGGAAGGCCTGCTGCGCGTCCTGGACTGATCACGATGAACGACGGGGCTCTCCGGCGGTTGCCGGGGAGCCCCGTTTCGCGTGCGGCGGGGTTCCGCGCCGACCCCCGGCGGAACGGCCGGTGCGCCCCGCCGGGCGTGCTGCTCGTTTCAGCGGCGCGCGGTGGTCATGCGCCGCTCAGCGCCGTGAGGATCGAGGTGTCCCCGCTGGTGAGGTCGAAGGCGCGGCACCGGCTGGACGGTGCGTCGATGGCGGCGACGGTGACCGCCGCGACGTCGGCGCGGGGGATGGTGCGCGGGACTCCCGGCGCGATGTCGAGCCGGTCGGCGATCCGGACCAGGCCGGTACCGGGATCGTCGGTGAGGCCGCCGGGGCGCACGATCGTCCACGACAGGTCGGAGTCGGCCAGCGCCCGGTCCGAGACCTCCTTGGCGCGCAGCACCCGGTGCAGGAATTCCGGGCCCTGATCGGGGCGGTCCGCGAACAGCGACGACACCTGGAGGAACCGAGGCACGTCGGCCTTCCGCGCGGCGTTGACGGCGTTGATCGCTCCGTCGCGGTCCACCGCTTCGGCCAGGCCGGGTTGCGGGTCGCTCGCGGCGGCCGCGTTGATCACGACGTCCGAGCCGGCGAGCGCGTCGGCCAGCGGTTCCGTCGCCGACCGCAGATCCGCCAGCACCGGTTCGGCGCCCTGCGACCGCACGACGTCCGTGGCCTCCGGCCTGCGCACCACCCCGCGGACCGGCAGCCCGCGCGCGAGCAGTTCCGCCACGATCAGCGCGCCGGTCTTCCCGGTGGCTCCCAGCACGGTCACGAGCATGGTCATCGGCTCCTTCGCGTCGGCCCACCGGCCGGGTCGGGGTTCGGGTCCAGCAGGGTCGTGTCGAGCGCGGGCGGGAAGGGGCCGTAGGCGTTGGCGCGAGCGGCTCGGCGCCGCACCGACCGCAGCCGCAGCGCCGCGCGCAGCAGCGGGTTCGGCCGGAAGTCGCCGTCGCCGGCGAGGACGGCGGCCACCCGGTGCTCGGTGCGGACCTGCTGCCGCTGCACCTGTTCGACGGCGGGTTCGCGGAGCCGCCGCACCTCGGCGAGCACGTCCTCACCGGGAGGGTCGTCCTGCCGGAGCGCGGGGATCAGCACGTTGGCGGCGGTGACGGCGTCCTGGATCGCCATCAGAATCCCGTTGCCGCCCACCGGTGAGATCACGTGCGCGGCGTCGCCGATGAGCAGCGCGCCGGGGCGGTGCCACCGCTCGACGCGGGAGATCTCCACGGACAGCAGGGTGATCTGGTCGAAGCCGGCCAGCTGGTCGACCCGGTCGGCCAGCCACGGGACCCGTGCGGCGAGGAAGTCGCGGATCGGCCCGACCCCGGCGCGTTTCGCCGCCGGGTAGCCGCCCTTCGGCACGGTGTAGCCGACCTGCCAGCCGTCCTCCTGCCCGAGGGTGGAGACGTAGTGCCCCGGCCCGAAGTAGAGGTCCGCGTCGGCCGTCGGCGGGTCGTGGGGCCGCCGGGGCAGGCGGAACCACAGGATGTCCGAGCTCGCCCCCAGCGACCGGGTGGGGAGGTCGAGCAGGCGCCGCATCCGGGAGAACCTCCCGTCGGCGCCCACGACGAGGTCGACGTCCAGCCGGTGCTCGCCGTCGTCGTCCCGGTAGCGCACGCCGGTGATCCGGTCGCCGTCGTCGACCACTCCGGTCACCTTCGCCCCGAGCAGCAACCGGAATCCGGGTAGCGCCGCGGCCTCGGCCGCCAGGAAGTCCAGGAACCGGGCCTGCGGCATCAGCGCGACGTAGGGGAACGGGCCGCGCAGGCCGCCGTACTCGGCGGTCGTGACGGTCCCGGAGGTGGTGTGGAACCGGAAGGTGGTGGCCCGCGCGTGCTCGATCCGCAGCAGCCGTTCGGCAAGCCCGAGCCGCTGCATCAGTTCCAGCGTGTACGGGTGCAGCGAGTCGCCGCGGAAGTCCCGCCGGAAGTCCGGCCGCGATTCGAGCAGCGTCACCCGCACACCGGCGCGGGCGAGCAGGTACGCGAGCACCATGCCGCCCGGCCCGCCGCCGACGATCGCGCAGTGCTGCGCGCGGTGCCGTCCGGTCTCGTCGGGCACGGGTTTCACCTCGTCTCGGTGGTCGCGGAGGTGCGGTGATCGGAGCGGGCACGGCGTCGTCGTCCCGCGGATGGATGTCTCTGCGGCCAAGATAATGACGGTTGCCAAGAATGTCAATCGTTGAGATAGTCGTCGTTGTTATGATCCCGGTTTCGCGAAGCCAGGGGAGGCGGCCGGTGGAGGCACCGATCGAGCAGCAGGTGTTGGAGCTCTTGCGCGAGCAGGGCATCGAGGGCGAGCGGATCTCGCAGGCCTTCGCGGCCAGGCACGGCATGCACCCGACGGACATGCGCGCCCTGATCCTGATCATGGACGCGGACCGGCGGGGCGCGCCCGCGACGCCGCGAGCGCTGCGCCAGGACCTGGTGCTCACCTCGGGCGCGATCACGGCGATCGTCGACCGGCTCGAAGCCAAGCGGCACGTGCAGCGCAGCAGGGAGAGCGCCGATCGCCGCCAAGTGCAGCTGCGGCCGACGGACTCGGCGCGCTCGGTGGCGGCGGAGTACTTCGGCGCGCTGGCCGACCGCGGCCGGGAGGTGCTGACGGAGTTCGACCCGGCGGAGATCGTCGTGATCCACCGCTTCCTGCACCGCATGCACTCGGTGATGCGGGACTTCGACGCCGAGGGCGCGGGCGCGGCGGTGCTCGCGGACCGCGGCGCCGGGAGCGCGGGCCGCTGACCGTTCGATCGTTGACCGGGCACGAGAGGTTGTCTAGGTTTCGCCCAGGAAGTCCTTGCAGAATGATCTTTTGATCGGGTTTCTTGTCAGCGGCGAAGCCGCTGAGCAGCGACCAGCTTGAGCAGGCCGGCCACCGGCGGGTTTTCGCTGAGCGACCACCTACGAAGGTCATTCCGAAAGGACCCCCCGACACGGGCGGCGCACCCACCCGCTCGGACGATTCCTTCCCGCCACGAGGGGGCGCGATGCGTCGCTGGGTACCGGTCTTCGCCCTGATCCTGCTCGGCGTCGTCGCGGGCCCCGTGGCGTCCGCGCCGGTCGTGGCGGCCCCGACCGGCTCCGACGCGCTGCGCGTCGACCTGGACGAGATCCTCGCCGATCCTCGGCTGGCCGGTTCCCACGCGGGTGTCGTGGTGCGGGATCCGGAGACCGACGAGGTGCTCTACAGCAGGCAGCCGGAGGCGCGGGCCACCCCGGCCTCGACGGCGAAGCTGTTCACCGCCGCGGCGGCCCTGGAGGAGCTCGGCCCGGACCACCGGTTCCGGACGGAGGTGCGCGCCGCGGCGCCCTCGGCCGGGCCGTTGCTGCTCGGCGACCTGTACCTGCGCGGCACCGGTGACCCGACGATGCTCGCCGCCGACTACGACCGGCTGGCCGAGCAGGTCGCGGCGTCCGGGGTGCGCGTGGTGCAGGGCAGGTTGCTCACCGACGACACCTGGTTCGACGACGTGCCCCTGGGCACCGGCTGGGCCTGGGACGACGAGCCGTACTACTACGCGGCCCCGGTCTCGGCGCTGACGGTCGCGCCGAACGAGGACTTCGACGCGGGCAACGTCCTGCTGCGCGTCTCGCCCACCGCGGCGGGTGCGCCGGTGCGGGTCGACCCGGAGCCCGCGACGGATGCGGTGCGGCTCGACGTGCGGGCCACCACGGGCGAGCCGGGTTCGGAGTCGACCTTGTCGGTGACCAGGGAGCACGGCGGTGACCGGGTGATCGTGTCCGGTTCGGTGCCCGCCGACGCCGAACCGGCGGAGGAGTTCACCTCCGTGCGCGACCCCAGCGCCTACGCGGCGGACGTGTTCGCCCGCGCGTTGCGCGCCCACGGCGTCCACGTCGCGGGCACCGCCGAGGGGACGGTTCCCGCGGGTGCGCGCACGATCGCGGAGCACGAGTCGATGCCGCTGCGGGAGCTGCTGGTGCCGTTCCTGAAGCTGAGCAACAACGGCCACGCGGAGGTGCTGACGAAGGCCATGGGCAGGCAGGCCCGCGATGAGGGTTCCTGGCCGGCGGGCATCGAGGTGCTGACCGAACGGCTCGCGGGGCTCGGCGTGGATCCGGCCGCGTTGCGGCTCGTCGACGGCTCCGGGTTGTCGTCGATGGACGCCGTGTCGCCGGGCAGGCTGGCGCTGCTGCTGGACGCCGTGCGGCAGCGGCCGTGGTTCGCCGATTTCCACGCGGCGCTGCCGGTGGCGGCGCAACCGGACCGCTTCGTCGGCGGCACGCTGCGCAACCGGATGGCGGGAACGGCCGCGGCGGGCAACGTGCACGCGAAGACGGGCTCGATCAGCGGGGTCACCACGTTGTCCGGGTACGTCACGGCCGCGAACGGGCGTCCGCTGGTGTTCGCGGTGATGTTCAACGATTTCCTGGGCGATTCGCCGAACGATCTGGAGGACGCGATCGCGGTGCGCCTGGCGGAGTACTCGGGCCCCGGCGAACGGCCGAGCGGCATTCCGGCCGTGCCCAGGCAGAACACCGCGGAAGTCGGCGGGGAATCGGATCTGGAGTGTTCTTGGACGAAGTCCTGCTGACCCTGATCGCATTGCCGGATATGCGCGGATAACCGTGGAAAGCGGTGCTGTGCGGCAAAGATCGTGGAATGGGGGATTTCCCGATTCGGCGCCGGGGTGGGCTCAGGGGGTGGCGGGGGTCATGCCGGGGTTGCCGTAGGGTCGTGGGAGCTAACGTGGCATCCGTTGGTCGACCATCCCGTACACACAGGTGAACTGGGGAGTTCCACGTGTCCTTCGTCAGCGATTTCCTGGCCATGGTCGCCGGGCTTCCTCGCCCGCTGCTGATCCTGGTCACCGGTGCTCTTGTGCTCGGCGAGTGCACGATCGGCCTGGGTTTCCTGGTGCCGGGCGAGAGCGGTCTGCTCGTCGCTTCGGCGGCGGTGACCGATATCGGCTTTTTCTTTGGATTGTCACTGACCGTGGCCTTGTGTGCGGTCATCGGTGACAACATCGGCTTTTTCCTGGGACGACGTTATGGCGCGCGAGTCCGGGAAACACGAATGGTGGCGAAGCTCGGCGTCCGGCATTGGGATCGGGCGTGCCGGATGTTGCGCAAGTACGGCATCGGGGCGGTCTTCGTCGCCCGTTTCCTGCCGGTGGTGCGCACGCTGGTGCCGGTCTCGGCGGGCACCAGCGGGCTCGGCTACTGGCGCTTCCTGGTGACGTCGATCGTCGGCGCGACGACCTGGTCGATGCTGCACGTCGGTATCGGCTGGGCGGCGGGCACGTCCGCGAAGTACATCGAGCACGTGCTCGGCCGCGCGGGCGGCATCGTGCTGGGAGCGCTGGTGCTCATCGGCATCGGCGTGTGGTTGTGGCGGCGTTCCCGCAAGACCGCGCAGGACCAGGACGAGGTCGAGCCGGTCGTGGAGCCGGAGTCGGTGGAGACCGAGCGGGCGGCCTGAACCCCCGCTCAGCGCGCTGGGGCGGCGCGGCTGTCGATCCGGTACCGGCCGGGCGCGCGACCGCGGGTGCGGCTGAAAGCGCGGCTGAACGCGTGCACCGAGGTGTAGCCGACGGAGCGTGCGATCGCGTCGAGGGTGTCGTCGGTGTCCCGCAGCCGGGTCGCGGCGAGGTCCATCCGCCACCGCGTGAGGTAGCCGCCCGGCGCTTCCCCCGCCGTGAGCAGGAACCTCCGGGTGAGCGTGGCGCGGGAGACCGCGACCTGGGCGGCGAGGCCTTCGGTCGTCCACGGGTGCGCCGGGTCCTGGTGCAGCGCGGTCATCGCCTCCCGCACGACCGGGTCGCAGAGCACGCCGAGCCAGGTGCCCGCGACCTGCCCGGGGTTGTCGTCGAGCCAGCTCCGCAGCAGCTGGATGAGCAGGACGTCGACGAGCCGGTCGAGCACGACGGCCGTGGCGATCCGGGGCCGGGCCAGTTCGCGCGAGAGCAGCCGGATCGTGTCCTCCAGTTCGCTGCCGTGCTCGGCGTGCACGTGGACGATCTCCGGCAGCGCGGCGAGGACCTGGGTGGATGCGGCGGCGTCGGAGGAGAAGGAGGCGCCGAGGATGTGCGTGCGGGGCGCGCCGCCGCCGAGGTGTAGCACTTCACCTGCGGCTTGGGCTCGTTCGGCGTCGGCGCAGTCGCGGCGGTCGATCGCGGCTCCGGGTGAGCTGCCGAGGGTGTGCTCGGTTCCGGTGGGCAGCAGCACGACGTCGCCGGGCACCAGCTGCCGCGGGGCGTGGCCGGGGAGCCCGAGCCACGCGTCGCCCGCGGTGATCGCGTAGAAGCCGGCGGCGGTGCCGCCGCCCCATGTCAGGCCCCAGTCCTGCCCGGCGGCGATCCGCGCTCCCAGGCTGCCGCGGACCCCGGTCCGGGAGAGCACGTCGGCGAGCAGGTCCATGCCGGCAACGATATCCACCGCGCCGACGCGGCCCTCCGGTACGGCGACCGTTCGGTGCGCCGGGCGCCCTCCCGTGCGACGGGCGGACATCGATGTGCGCCTGCTGAGCATCGTCGGGATCGTCGCTCGCGGCATACGCTGGGTTCGACGACGTGTCGGGGGCGGGCGGCGCCGGAGCCGGTGTTCCCGCGAGGGAGGAGCGACCAGTGAGCGAATCGATCGACTTCGACGAGATGAACCGGAAGGTCATCGCCGAGTTCCGCGAGCGGGGCGGGCGGGTCGGCGGCGCGTTCGACGGCTTCCCGCTGGTGCTGGTGCACCACGTGGGCGCCAAGTCGGGCACCGAGCGGATCTCGCCGCTGGTCCCGCTGGTGGAGGGCGATCGGATCTTCATCTTCGCCAGGAAGGGCGGCTCCGCCGAGAACCCCGCCTGGTACCACAACTTGGTGGCGAATCCGCGGACGCGGGTGGAGACCGGAACGGAGACCGTCGACGTCGTCGCACGGGTGCTCACCGGCGAGGAACGCGACGAGGTCTACGCCAGGCAGGTCGCCGTGGCCCCCCAGTTCGCCGAATACCAGCGCAACACCGACCGGTCCATCCCAGTGGTAGAACTCGAACGCGCCTGACCAGATGCTTTGAACTTGGCTTGAGCAGCGGGTCAGGTGGCGGAACCTCAGCGGCTTCGCCGCTGACACGACAGCGACCGCGAACGCCGCTCACCTGGGAAGACAAGATCAAAGCCGCTCAAGGACGGGCTGTTCAGTTCCGGGTGGTCACCTGGCCGCTGCTGAGTTGGTGCACTGCCCGGCTCACCTCGCGGGGCCGGAGACCGGTGCCGGTGAGGGTGAGCGCGAGCCGGTCGGCGCCGGGGCATTCGCCGAGCGGCCCGCCCCAGCCCTCCACGTCGATCACCAGGTACGGCGAACCGGCCCGGTGGCTGCGCAACCGCACTTGCCGCACCGCCGACCAGGGCGCCGAGTAGGTGCCCGCGGCGGAGGCGTAGGTGACGCCGAGGTCGGTCAGCGCCAGTTGCAGGTTCAGCATGTTCCGGTGGATGCGCCGCCAGCGCAGCTGCGCGCGGGCGACGTAGCAGCTGTAGGCGGCGGCGATCACGGGGATCAGCACGAACCAGCGGGACGCCCCGTCCGTCCACGACCACCAGAGCGCCGCCGCCGCGGCGCAGGCCACCGCGTTGGCGATCTGGGTGAGCACGACGAGCAGGCCGTCCCGCTGGATGCTGCGTTCTTGCTGCGTGCTCCGGCTGATCACCAGCACGCGGGAGGCCGGGTGCATGCCGACGATCTTGCCCCGGTCGGCGGGCGGACAGAACCCGGCACTCGGCGCAACCGGGCTCGGGCGTTCGCCCGAGATCCGGTTTTCGCACGTCTCCCGCACCAGGTCCGCCCGTGCTGCGGGAAATTCACGGTTTCCGCGGGGATCAGGTGCGCGCGGTCTCCCGTTGGGCCGAACGCCGCCGGGAGACGACGTAGCCGATGCCGAGCGCGATCACGAGCACCGGGGTGATGTAGAGCGCGATGATCGTGTCGGAGTCGAACGCCAGCAGCACCACGACCATCGCGAGGAACGCGAGCACCACGTAGTTGGAGTACGGCGCCCACGGCATCCGGAACGTGTTCGCCTGGATCTCGCCGCGCGCGACCTTGCGGCGGAATCCGAGGTGCGCGATCACGATCATGCCCCAGGTGAACAGGGCTCCGATGGTGCTGGCGCTGGTGATGTAGGTGAACGCCTCTTCCGGTGCCACGTAGTTGAGCAGCACGCCGAGCAGCATCGCGCCGAAGGTGACGGCGATGGCGCGGGAGGGCACCGCGCGGGAGGAGAGCTTGCCGACGGCGTTCGGGGCGTGTCCGTCCTCGGACAGGGTGCGCAGCATGCGGCCGGTGGAGAAGATGCCGCTGTTGCAGGACGACAGCGCGGCGGTGATCACCACGAAGTTGATGATCCCGGCCGCGGCGGGGATGCCGATCAGGGCGAAGGCCTGCACGAACGGGCTGCCGTCGGCGTTGAAGCTGGTCCACGGCGCCAGCGCGGTCAGCGCGGCCAGGGCGCCGACGTAGAAGATCAGGATTCGCCACATGACGGCGTTGATGGCCTTCGGCAGCACTTGCTGCGGGTTCTTGCTCTCGCTGGCGGTCTGCCCGACCATCTCCACGCCGATGAACGCGAACATGACGATCTGGAACGCCAGCAGCGCCGAGGTGGGACCGTTGGGGAAGAAGCCGCCGTGCGACCAGATGTTGCTCACGGCGGCGGTGTCACCGGCGTCGCTGAACCCGAAGATCAGGATGAGCACCACGATGGCGATCATCGACACGATGGCGACGACCTTGATCAGCGCGAACCAGAACTCGAACTCGCCGAACAGCTTCACCGCGATCAGGTTGACGCCGCTGAGCACGATCAGCGCGCCGAGCGCCGGGATCCACTGCGGCAGTTCGGGGAACCAGAACTGGAAGTACTCGCCGACGGCGGTGATCTCGGCCATGCCGGTCACGATCCACACGAGCCAGTAGCCCCAGCCGGTGGCGAACTTGGCCCAGGGGCCGATGAATTCGCCCGCGTACTCCGCGAAGGAGCCGCTGACGGGGCGGTACATCAGCAGTTCGCCGAGGGCGCGCATCACGAAGAAGATCATCAAACCGGCGATGGCGTAGATCAGCATCAGGCCGGGGCCGACCTGGTTCAGGGCCTTGCCGGACCCGAGGAACAGGCCCACACCGATCGCCCCGCCGATGGCGATCATGTTGATGTGCCGGTTGCTCAGTTCTTTGCGGTATTCCTCGGGGACGGGTTCGCTCATCGCCGTGCTCCTGCGGAGAGAAGAAGGACTCGTTGTGGACCGGTACTGTGCCACGCCCGAGTGAGACCGTCTCGGCAGGGTGGGCGTGACTCGATCTCGATTCTTGGGTGAAATGTCGCCAATGTGCTGTTGTGGCCCGGTCATGATCCGCTGACCTGCTGCTACGGCCCGAGGAATTGTTGCACGGGACAAAGTCGGCCGCTGCGGCGAAAACACGGACGCCGCATTCCCACCTGAATCGAGGGGGAATGCGGCGTCCGGCGCAATTGTGGATCTGGTCAGGGGGTTCCCCTCACCGGATCATCACAGGTTCGGGTACAGCGGGTGTTTTTTCGCGAGTGTTTCGACGCGGTTGCGGAGTTGGGTGGTGGTGTCGGGGGTGAGGGTGGGTTGGAGTGCGTGGGCGATGATGTCGGCGACTTCGGTGAATTCTTCGGTGCCGAAGCCGCGGGTGGCCAGGGCGGGGGTGCCGATGCGCAGGCCGCTGGTGACCATGGGGGGTCGGGGGTCGTTGGGGACGGCGTTGCGGT
>NZ_JBSFWJ010000066.1:0-34947 GCF_053592695.1 Saccharopolyspora sp. NPDC002578
CTCAGTCGGTCTCTCGCGAGGACAGCTTTTTCCCTCGTGGCGGAGCCACTTGGGAAAAAGATCCCGCAGCGAGAGACCGACTGAGGTTCCGCCACCCGACCACCCGAGCAAAACGACCCCAGGTGGTTCTCACCACCCAACCAAGCACCCCGCACAACCCGACGGCTAGTCTCGCGCTGCTGTCCGGTACCCGACTGCGGGACTGGAACGGTTGGGAGGACGACGTGGCGATGTCTGCAGGACCTCGGCTGCGGGTCGGAGTGGTGTCCGCGGGCCGGGTCGGTGCGGTGCTCGGGGCGGCGCTGACGCGCGCCGGGCACGAGGTGGTGGCGGTGTCCGCGGTGTCGGACGCGTCGTTGCGCCGCGCGGAGGAGCTGCTGCCGGGGGTGCCGGTGCGCCCGCCCGACGAGGTCGCCGACGCGGCCGATCTGGTCGTTCTCGCCGTTCCCGACGACGTGCTGCCCGGTCTGGTGCGCGGCTTGGCGGCGACGGGTTCGCTGCGTTCCGGGCAGATCCTGCTGCACACCTGCGGTGCGCACGGCGCGGCCGTGCTGGAGCCCGCCGCGGAGCTGGGCGTGCTGACGCTGGCGCTGCACCCGGCGATGACCTTCACCGGCCGGGCCGAGGACGTGGAGCGGCTCGCGACGGCGTGCGTGGCGGTGACGGCACCGGAGGACGAGGCGGCGTGGAACGTCGGCGAGGTGCTGGCGCTGGAGCTCGGCGGTGAACCGGTCCGCGTCCCGGAGGGGTCCCGGCGGCTGTACCACGCGGCCCTGTCGCACGGCGCGAACCACTTGATCACCTTGGTCGACGAGGCCGCGGACCTGCTGCGGCAGGCGGGGATCGAGATCCCGGACCGGGTGCTGGCGCCGGTGCTGTCCGCGTCGCTGGACAACGCGCTGCGGTTCGGCGACCGGGGCTTGACCGGGCCGGTGTCGCGCGGCGATCTCTCCACGATCCGCGCGCACCTGGGATCGCTGCGCGCGACGGCGCCGGAGATGGTGGCCGGGTACGTGGCGATGGCGAAGCGGACCGCGGAGCGCGCCGAGAAGGCCGGTCTGCTCGATTCCCGAACGGTCACCGAAGTACACGAGGCGCTCGACGAGGAGCAGCGATGAGCACAGCCGAGAACGTGGGCGCGGGCCCCGGCTACACCGCGCGGGAGCTCACGGTGCACCGCCGCCCGGCGGAGCTGGCGAAGGTGACGCGCGCGCTGCGCGCCACGGGCCGCCCGATCACGCTGGTCCCGACCATGGGCGCGCTGCACGAGGGGCATCTGGAGTTGATCCGCGCGGCCCGGAAGGTGCCTGCCGCGGTGACCGTCGTGTCGATCTTCGTGAATCCGCTGCAGTTCGGCCCCGGCGAGGACCTCGACCGCTATCCGCGTTCGTTCGAGGCCGACTTGGAGCTGTGCCGCGAGGAGGGCGTGGAGCTGGTGCTCGCGCCGGAACCTGCGGACATGTACGCCCCGGACCGCCAGGTCGGCCTCACCGCGGGCGGGCTGGGGGAGCAGCTGGAGGGCGCGAGCAGGCCGGGGCACTTCGACGGGATGCTCACCGTCGTGGCGAAGCTGATCGGCATCGTGCGCCCCGATCTGGCGCTGTTCGGGGAGAAGGACTACCAGCAGCTGGTGCTGATCCGCCGGATGGCGCGGGACTTGAACTTCGACAGCCGCATCCAGGGCGTGCCGATCGTGCGCCAGGCCGACGGGCTGGCGCTGTCGTCGCGCAACGCCTACCTCTCGGACGAGCAGCGGCAGGCGGCGCTGGGGTTGTCCGCGGCGATGGCGGCCGGCGTGCACGCGGGTCCGGCGGGTCCGGACGCGGTGCTGGCGGCGGCGCGCGCGGTGCTGGATTCCGAGCCGCTGGTGCGGGTCGACTACCTGGAGCTGCGTGACGTCGAGCTCGGCCCGGTGCCGGACGCGGGCGAGGCGCGGCTGCTGGTGGCGGCGGAGGTCGGCGACACGCGGCTCATCGACAACGCGCTCGTGCAGCTGGGCCCGGCGCCGGAGTGATCCCGCGGCGCCGCGTCCGGTGCGCGCCGCACCCACAGGTACAGGCTTCGAATTCCGACCGCTCCGGGCGGTGGGGGAGGTAGTCCGCGATGTTCCGCACCATGCTCAAGTCCAAGATCCACCGGGCCACGGTCACCCAGGCCGACCTGCACTACGTCGGGTCGGTGACGATCGACGCCGAGCTGATGGACGCGGCCGATCTGCTGGAGGGCGAGCAGGTCACGATCGTCGACGTCACCAACGGCGCCCGCTTGGAGACCTACGCGATCACCGGCGAGCGCGGGTCCGGGGTGATCGGCATCAACGGGGCCGCGGCGCACCTGGTGCAGCCGGGCGACCTGGTGATCCTCATCGCCTACGGCGTGATGGACGAGCTGGAGGCGCGTTCCTTCCAGCCGAAGGTGATCTTCGTCGACGCCGACAACACGGTGCTGGAGCGCGGGGTCGACCCGGCCGCCGCGCCGGAGGGGTCCGGCCTGTCCAGCGGAGCCGCCACGGCCCAGCAGGAGGCCGAGACCGACGACGCCGCCAAGCTGGACGCGCTGCTGGCCGCACCCGAGGCCTGACCGGGCCCGTGCGCTGCGAAACGGGGAGGTAGCCGGTGCTGCTCGCGCTGGACGTCGGCAACACGAACATCACCCTCGGCCTGTACGACACCGAGTCGCAGGACTCGGGGGGCGGCCTGGTCCGGGATTGGCGGATGCGGACCGAGCCGCGGATGACGGCCGACGAGATGGCGCTGACGGTGCGCGGGCTGCTCGGCGAGCACGCCGAGCGGATCACCGGCATCTCCGCGCTGTCCACCGTCCCGTCGTTGTTGCGCGAGCTGCGGGTCATGCTCGGGCGCTACTGGGACGGCGTTCCGCGCGTCGTGGTGGAACCGGGGGTGCGCACCGGTGTTCCGCTGCTGGTCGACAACCCGAAGGAGGTCGGCGCGGACCGGGTCATCAACACGCTGGCGGCGCACCACCTGCACGCGACGAACTGCGTGGTGGTCGATTTCGGCACCTCCACGAACGTCGACGTCATCTCAGCCAAGGGCGAGTTCCTCGGCGGGGCGTTCGCGCCGGGTGTGGAGATCTCGCTGGACGCGCTGGCCTCCAGGGCCGCCCAGTTGCGCAAAGTGGAGCTCACCCGGCCCCGTTCGGTCATCGGCAAGAACACCGTGGAATGCCTGCAATCGGGGATCCTGTACGGCTTCGCGGGCCAGGTGGACGGCTTGGTGCGGCGAATCGTCGCCGAACTGGAATCGACCCACGGCGGCACGGCGGTGGTGCTGGCCACGGGTGGTCTGGCGCCGCTGGTGGTCGCCGAATCCCAGACGATCACCCATCACGTGCCCGATCTGACGTTGCTCGGGCTGCGGTTGGTCTACGACCGCAACTTCCGCTGACCGCCCTTCCTGGAGCGCCGACTCGCCGGAGAACCGCCCGTCCGGTTCTTTTTCGCGACGCGTCGTTCCCGCTCGGAGGGGTGGCGGTGGGAAAGCGGAATCCCGATGCCGGACGTCGTTAAGTGCTCACGACTAGTCGGCGACGCGGCGGTCGATACTTCTTGTCGGCTTGCCGGGAGAGCGGGATGCGGCGGTCGAAGAGTCGGCGGCGACCGAGGTCCCGGGCGGTGAGTCCGCACTTTCTGCTTGCCGATGAGTGCGGAATGTTGTGGACGCGGAGTGCGGGAATGTCGGGGCGGCACCGCAGATGTAGTGCGTCGGAGTGCGTAACGCGGTGCTCGATCCGCTTCAGCCGGACGCCCGGAATGACCCGATCCGGGGAGACCCCTAGGTTTTTCCTCGGCGGGGTGAGTGCGTTTGTGGAGTGGCTGCGCTAACCTGACCGTGACAATGTTCGGTGAAGGCTTCGATGACGGCTATTGTTGGGCACTGTCTCACTCTGTCGAACTCCATCAGGTCGGTCGTGGGGCGGCTCGAACAGTGCCGTCTCGAGCACCGGCCGACGAACCCGGCAGAAGGCCGAAGGGCTCACTGCAAGGTCGACCGGAGTACCCGGTGGCGCGCTCGGATTGGGCGGCCGCCGGGAAGTGCAGTAAGGGCAGTCGGTGTGGCCCGGGGCGGAGAGCCGGACCCGGGAAGCTCTCGGCAGAGCGGTCTCGGCAGAGTCGCGCCGTCATCGGCGTTTATTGCGGAAACTCCGGGGAGGACTGCCATCATGGCGCAGAAGGTTACGGTCACGCTTGTCGACGATCTCGACGGCGGCCAGGCCGATGAAACGGTCGAGTTCGCGTTGGACGGCGTCTCGTACCAGATCGACCTTTCCAACGACAATGCGAGCGAGCTGCGCGACGCGCTGTCGGGCTACGTCTCCAGCGCTCGCCGCGCGGGAGGTCGCAAGAAGCCCGGCCCGCGTCCCGCCGCGGCCGGTCGCGCCGCGGGCGGCTCCACGAGTGCGGATCGGGAGCAGAACCAGGCCATCCGGGAATGGGCCCGCAAGCGCGGCCTGAAGGTCTCGGACCGGGGCCGGATCCCCGCGGACATCGTGGACCAGTACCACAAGGCGAACTGAAGCCGTACTGACGCGATCAGGGGGTGCCGGGATTCCCGGTGCCCCCTGCGTGTTGTTCGGGATCGTTCGCGGATCTCCGGCCCGGAACACTTCACCGCATCGGCGCGCACTGCGTTGCGGAGTCGCCGATCTACGCGCGGTCACCGAACGCGGACATCCGGATCCCTGTCATCGCCGGCCGCGTTCGCGCGATCAGATCCGCTGCGCCGGATGCCGCATCCCGAATCTTCCTTCCAGCCGCACCGGATCCGATGTTCGCGCGCGCCAGGAATGCTGATGGCCGGGCCGGGCGCGGCCGTCGTTCGCAGATCGGATTGTGACCTTCGGTGTTCGCGCCGGGCCCCTGTTTGTCGCTCCGGTCGGTTTTGCCGCCCGGGTCGTTTGCCGGTGCCGCGCCGATGATGTTCCGCGGCGGGGCGTTTTTCGCGCCGTTCCGGCGCCGGACTTCCGGACGTCGGGGCGTCCGCGTTTTCGGCGAACATCGCCGTCCGGGGTATCCGGCGGCCCGCGGTGAAATCGCTGCGGCGGGTGTTACGTGAGCGCGTTTCATGAGCCCCCGTTCCGTTCGGCGCTAACCACCGGGATTTCATCCTTCGCGAGACCAGGTGCGCCGCAAGATTGCCGTCGCGCTACTGGCGATCAGTCGCCCGAGCTAGGGAAATCCCTCGGTTGATCCGTTTCGGAATCGATGCTGATCAACTGGAAACGCGTTCTCGTCCGCTCCGGGCCGCCGGAAGTGACGAGCGGAACGCTCATCGCCTCCCGCGGACCGGTCCGTCCGGCGGGGGCCGTCGGTTAGCCTTAGGGCGGCCTAACCTAACTTCGAGGCCAGTGGCGGACCGGACGAGCGGGGAGTGGGACCTTGAGCCGCAGCGGAACCGTCGGGAGCCCGCCCGGCACCGAGCGCGAGGCCGCGCCGGAACCGGCGCCCCGGCTCGGAGCTCGCCGCAGACGGAGGCTGCTGGGCTTGGCGGTGCTGTTCGGCGTGCTCGTCGTCAGCTGCCTGCTCAGCGTCGCGATCGGGGCGAAGTCCATCCCGCTCGGCGACGTGTGGACCTCGCTGGTCGCCCCGGCCGGCTCGGAGAACTCGCTGATCGTCTGGGACCTGCGGTTACCGCGCACCGTCGTCGGCGTGCTGGTCGGCGCCGCGCTGGGACTCGCGGGCGCCCTGATGCAGGGCCACACCCGCAACCCGATCGCCGACCCCGGCATCCTCGGCATCACCCAGGGCGCGGCGCTGGCCGTGGTGCTGGCCGTGTACTCGTTCGGCATCAGCAGCCTCTACGGCTACATCTGGTTCGGCTTCGCCGGCGCGCTGCTGGGGGCGCTGGCGGTGTTCGCGATCGGCTCGATGGGCGGCGCGGGCGCGACGCCGGTGACGCTGGCGCTGGCGGGCATGGCGATCAGCGCCCTGCTGCAGGCCCTGACCTCGGCGCTGGTGCTCAGCGACCAGGAGAGCCTGGACACCTACCGGTTCTGGAAGGTCGGCTCGATCGCCGTCACCGACCCCGGCGTGATCTGGCAGGTGCTGCCGTTCGTCGTGGCCGGGCTGGTGCTGGGGCTGGCCAACGCCTCCGGCCTCAACGCGCTGGCGCTGGGCGAGGACGTCGCCCGCGGGCTCGGGCACCGCGTCCAGTGGACCCGGCGGCTCGGCGTGCTGGCGATCGCGGTGCTGGTGGGCGCGTCCGCCGCGGTGTGCGGGCCGATCAGCTTCGTCGGCCTGGTGGTGCCGCACATCGCGCGGTACTTCACCGGGGCCGACCACCGCTGGCTGCTGCCGTTCTCGGCGCTGCTGGGGTCGTCGCTGGTGCTGCTGGCCGACGTCGTGGGGCGGATGGTCGCGCGGCCCGCGGAGGTCCAGGTCGGGGTGATGCTGGCGATGGTCGGCGCCCCGTTCTTCATCGCGTTGGTGCGGCGCAGGAAGCTGGTGCGGTTGTGACACGGGTTCTCGACGCCCCCCAGCAGGTGCCCGGCCGATCGCCGCTGCGGCTCGGCCGCGTCTCCGGGGTCTTCCGGGTGCGCCCAATGCTGGTGCTGCTCGGCGGGCTGGTGGTGCTGCTGGGCGGCGTGCTGCTCGACATCGGCCTCGGCGAGTACCAGCTGAGCCCGGGGCAGGTGCTGGTCACCCTGTTCGGCGGCGGTGACTACGCCGACCAGTACGTCGTGTTCGGCCTGCGGATGCCGCGGGCGCTGACGGCGGTGCTGGTGGGCGCCGCGCTGGGCTTGGCGGGGGCGATCACGCAGGCCGTGGCGCGCAACCCGCTGGCCAGCCCCGACATGCTCGGCATCACCTCGGGTGCGGGCGCGGCGGCGGTGCTGGTGATCGTGTTCGGCGGCACCGCGGGCGCGCTGGGCGGCCTGGCCGAGGCGGTGGGCCTGCCGGTGGTGGCGCTCGTCGGCGGTCTGCTCGCCGGGTTCGCGATCTACGGGCTGGCGTACCGGGGCGGCGTCGACTCGTACCGGATCGTGCTGGTCGGCGTGGGCATCACCGCGCTGGCGGGCAACGCCATCTACTGGCTGCTCACGGTCGGCGACGTCAACGACGCCGGGCGGGCCATGGTGTGGCTGACGGGCAGCCTCAACGCCCGCGGCTGGGACCACGTGGTGCCGACGGCGATCGCGCTGGCCGTGCTGCTGCCGATGACCTTGGTGGGGGCGCACTCGCTGGGCGCGCTGCAGTTCGACGACGACACGGTCCGCGGCATCGGGGTGCGGGTGAACCTGGCGCGCGGCGTGCTGCTGCTGGCGGCCGTGGTGCTGGCCTCGATCGCGACGGCGGCGGCGGGCCCGGTGCAGTTCGTGGCGCTCGCGGCACCGCAGATCGCGCTGCGGCTTTCCCGGTCCTCGCGGCCGCCGCTGGTCGCGTCGCTGGTGTTCGGCGGCGCGCTGGTGGTGGCGGCCGACCTGCTGTCCCGGACGGCGTTCGGGGCGGCCGAGATGCCGGTGGGGATCGTCACCGCGATCTTGGGTGCGCCTTACCTGATCTACCTGCTCATCCGTCGGTACCGGGAGGACCGCGCATGACCTCACCCGTGTCCACACCCAGCCAGGCGGTGGACGCCGAGTCCGCCTCGCCGCGGCAGCGCCTCCAGGGGCGGGAGCTGCGGCTCGCCTACGGCGATCGGGTCGTCGTCGACGGCCTGGACATCGACGTGCTCGACGGGACGATCACCGCCGTCATCGGCCCGAACGGCTGCGGCAAGTCCACGGTGCTGCGCGCGCTGGCTCGGCTGCTGCCGCCGAAGGGCGGGCAGGTGCTGCTGGACGGCGAGCGGATCCACAAGATGCCGACGAAGGAGGTCGCCCGCGTGCTGGGCCTGCTGCCGCAGTCGCCGCAGGCACCGGAGGGCCTCACGGTCGCGGACCTGGTCGCGCGCGGCAGGCATCCGCACCAGGCCTGGTACCGGCAGTGGTCCTCGGACGACGAGCGGGCCGTGGCGGAGGCGCTGGAGCTGACCGGCATCGGCGACCTCGCCGAGCGCGCCGTCGACGAGCTCTCCGGCGGCCAGCGCCAGCGAGCCTGGTTGTCGATGGCCTTGGCGCAGGGCACCGACCTGCTGCTGCTGGACGAGCCGACGACGTACCTGGACCTGGCACACCAGGTGGAGGTGCTGGACCTGATCGGCAGGCTGCACGACGACAGCGGCCGGACCGTGGTGATGGTGCTGCACGACCTGAACCTGGCGGCCCGCTACGCGGACCGGCTGGTGGCGATGCGCGACGGCGCGATCGTCGCGGAGGGCGCGCCGGGCGACGTGCTCACCGAGGAATTGCTCGCCGACGTTTTCGGACTGAACGCTCGGGTGATCCCGGATCCGGTGACCGGTACTCCGATGGTGGTACCTATCGGTGGCAGAGCGAAGTCCAGCGTGCGAGATTAGATCGACCGGGGACACCCGAACGGGTGTGCTGGCCCTGCGGGAACGGGCCTTGTTCGCGCTGAGCGGACATCGGCCCGCGATCGTGTCCGAATGGAATGTCGCAGGCCAGCAGCTCGTTGGACGGTAAGCAAGACGGCGAACGGGTGCAGCGGGCTACCAGCGGGTCCGGACTCCGCAGGGGTGCGGCTACTACAGTGGACCCCAGAGTGCTGAACCCATCGCGGGCATCGGCGAGCAGGAGCCGTGTCCCGGTACAACACCGCCGGCGCAGCAGTCAGGGAGTGCGAATGTTCGAGAGGTTCACCGACCGCGCGAGGCGGGTGGTCGTCCTGGCCCAAGAAGAGGCCCGGATGCTCAACCACAACTACATCGGCACCGAGCACATCCTCCTGGGCTTGATCCACGAGGGTGAGGGTGTCGCCGCTAAGGCGCTGGAGTCGCTGGGGATCGCGCTGGAAGGCGTGCGGCAGCAGGTCGAGGAGATCATCGGCCAAGGCCAGCAGGCCCCGAGCGGTCACATCCCGTTCACCCCACGGGCCAAGAAGGTGCTGGAGCTGTCGCTGCGGGAGGCGTTGCAGCTCGGCCACAACTACATCGGCACCGAGCACATCCTGCTCGGGCTGATCCGCGAGGGCGAGGGCGTCGCCGCGCAGGTGCTCGTCAAGCTCGGCGCGGACCTGAACCGGGTGCGCCAGCAGGTGCTGCAGCTGCTCTCCGGCTACCAGGGCAAGGAGCCCGCCGAGGCCGGCGGTCGTGGTGAGGGCACTCCGTCGTCGTCGCTGGTGCTGGACCAGTTCGGCCGGAACCTGACGCAGAGCGCGCGCGAGTCGAAGCTCGACCCGGTCATCGGCCGGGACAAGGAGATCGAGCGCATCATGCAGGTGCTCTCGCGGCGCACCAAGAACAACCCGGTGCTCATCGGCGAGGCGGGCGTCGGCAAGACGGCCGTCGTCGAGGGCCTGGCGCAGAAGGTCGTCAAGGGCGAGGTGCCCGAGACGCTGAAGGACAAGCAGCTCTACACGCTGGACCTGGGCTCGCTGGTCGCCGGTTCCCGCTACCGCGGTGACTTCGAGGAGCGCCTGAAGAAGGTGCTCAAGGAGATCAAGACCCGCGGCGACATCATCCTGTTCATCGACGAGATCCACACCCTCGTCGGAGCGGGAGCGGCAGAAGGCGCCATAGACGCCGCGAGCATCCTCAAGCCGATGCTGGCCCGCGGTGAGCTCCAGACCATCGGTGCCACCACGCTCGAGGAGTACCGCAAGTACGTCGAGAAGGACCCCGCGCTGGAGCGCCGCTTCCAGCCGATCCAGGTCGGCGAGCCCTCGCTGGAACACACCATCGAGATCCTCAAGGGCCTGCGCGACCGGTACGAGGCGCACCACCGGGTGTCCATCACCGACGGCGCACTGGTCGCGGCCTCGACGCTGGCGGACCGGTACATCAACGACCGCTACCTGCCGGACAAGGCGATCGACCTGATCGACGAGGCCGGCGCCCGGATGCGCATCCGCCGGATGACCGCTCCGCCGGACCTGCGCGAGTTCGACGAGAAGATCGCCGACGTGCGCCGGGACAAGGAGTCGGCCATCGACGGCCAGGACTTCGAGCGCGCCGCGCGCCTCCGCGACGAGGAGAAGACGCTCCTCGGGCAGAAGGAGGAGCGCGAGACCCAGTGGAAGGCCGGTGACCTGGACGTCGTCGCGGAAGTCGACGACGAGCAGATCGCCGAGGTGCTGGCCAACTGGACCGGCATCCCCGTCTTCAAGCTCACCGAGGAGGAGACGACCCGTCTGCTCCGCATGGAGGACGAGCTGCACAAGCGGATCATCGGCCAGGACGACGCGGTCAAGGCCGTGTCCCAGGCGATCCGCCGCACGCGCGCCGGTCTGAAGGACCCGAAGCGCCCGTCGGGCTCGTTCATCTTCGCCGGTCCGTCCGGTGTGGGTAAGACGGAGCTGTCGAAGGCGCTGGCGGAGTTCCTGTTCGGCGACGACGACGCGCTCGTGCAGATCGACATGGGCGAGTTCCACGACCGCTACACCGCGTCGCGGCTGTTCGGTGCCCCTCCGGGCTACGTCGGCTACGAAGAGGGCGGTCAGCTCACCGAGAAGGTCCGCCGCAAGCCGTTCTCGGTGGTCCTGTTCGACGAGATCGAGAAGGCCCACCAGGAGATCTACAACACGCTGCTGCAGGTGTTGGAGGACGGTCGGCTGACCGACGGTCAGGGCCGCACGGTGGACTTCAAGAACACGGTGCTGATCTTCACCTCGAACCTCGGGACGCAGGACATCTCGAAGGCCGTCGGCCTCGGCTTCTCCGCCGGTAGTTCGTCCGAGTCGAACTACGAGCGGATGAAGTCCAAGGTCAACGAGGAGATGAAGAAGCACTTCCGTCCGGAGTTCCTCAACCGGATCGACGACGTCATCGTCTTCCACCAGCTCACCGAGAACGAGATCATCCAGATGGTCGACCTGCTCGGTGGTCGTGTGGAGAAGGCGCTGCGGGGCAAGGACATGTCCCTGGAGCTCACGACGAAGGCGAAGAAGCTGCTCGCCAAGCGCGGCTTCGACCCGGTGCTGGGTGCCCGGCCGCTGCGCCGCACCATCCAGCGCGACATCGAGGACCGGTTGTCCGAGAAGATCCTGTTCGGCGAGATCGAGGCCGGCCAGATCGTCATCGTCGACGTCGAGAACTGGGACGGCGAAGGCAAGGACGACGAGGCGGTGTTCACCTTCCGCGGTGAGCCGCGCCCGTCGACCGTGCCGGACTCGCCGCCGGTGGACCTGGCGTCCTCGGGCGGTTCCTCGGACGAGTCGTCCTCGGACAACACCTCCGACGAGTGATCTCGGATCGTTGATCCGACCAGCGGCCCCCGCACCCAGGTGCGGGGGCCGCTTCGTATCCGGGGCCCACAGGGCGAGCGAAGCCACGCCTGCTTTGCGGCCGTAGGCCGTGCCTCGTGGCGAAGCCGTGCAGTGGACGAGCGGAGCGAAGTCTGCCTCGCGGCCGAAGGCCGTGCCTGTATGTGCGAAGCACATAGCCCACGTCGAGAAGCCGACCACCGGCGGGTTCTCAGCTGCTTCCTCGCGAGGACGGCTTTTTTCCTCGTGGCGGAGCCACTTGGGAAAAAGATCCCGCAGCGAGGAAGCAGCTGAGGTTCCGCCACCCGACCACCCGAGCAAAACGACCGGGCGGGTCTGGGGGTCAGCGGACTCGGGGGAGTTGCTGGGTCGGTTCCTCGGCGGGGTCGACGCGGGGGAACTCTTCGGTGATGTCGTCGGCGCGGTCCTGCTCCGCACGGTTCCGGCGGATGCGGGTGACGACGAAGTAGCCGATCGCCACCACGACGGCGCCGACGACGACCTTGGACACGACGCCCGCGTACTGCTCGACGAGGTACCAGTTCTCGCCGAGGAGGTAGCCGGCCACCACGAACAGCGTGTTCCAGATCAGGCTGCCCAGGGCGGTGAACAGGACGAAGGTCGGCAGCGGCATCTTCTCCACGCCCGCGGGCAGCGAGATGAAGCTGCGGAACAGCGGGATCATCCGGCCGAGGAACACGGCTTTCACGCCGTGCTTGGCGAACCAGGCCTCGGTGCGGTCCACGTCGGCGACTTTGACCAGCGGCAGTTTCGCCGCGATCCGGCGCATCCGCTCCCGGCCTAGGGACGCGCCCAGCCAGTAGAGCACCAGCGCGCCCACGACCGACCCGATCGTCGTCCACAGCACCGCCGAGACGATGTTCATGTCGCCTTGGCTGGCGGTGAACCCGGCCAGCGGCAGGATCAGTTCGCTGGGGATCGGTGGGAACACGTTCTCCAACGCGATGATCAGTCCGGCGCCCGGACCACCGAGGGTCTCCATCACGCTGACGACCCAACCGGTGAACCCGGTCGGCTCGGCGGCGGCAGCGGCCAGTGCGGTCGAGTGCATCGAGGCTCCGAACGATCGTCAAGGGGTCTCGGCAGAGCGGGCACCTCAGGGGGAGGTGCCACCGCGCGGCCGCACATCGGGCGGCTGAGCCGAACGGCCAGGTCACGGACCCGTCGTGCGCTCGGTAGTCCGACGCCGAGCACAACCATGCGGTATGTCCGTTATTCCATGATTCCAGGCCGCGCCGGTATCGCGCCGTGTGATCCTCATCGCTCATCCACGCGCTGTGGACAAGTCGGCTTCCTGTGGATGAAACCTGTGGACAACTGGAGGGATCATCCCTTCTCTCCCGGTCGCGGTCCTGCGTAGCAGCACGCGGAGAGGGGTTGTCCACATGCGGGAGAAGCCCTGGTGATCGGCGCATTTGGCGTCGTGGCCAGGGCGAACGCGGCGAGCATGTCGAATGGCGACCGGGACATCGGGCGCGGGGCGGGAGTTGTCCACAGGTGAGGACAGTTCCGGACCTGCCTGGCTCAGTCGCGCACCTGTTCCGACGGTGGGCTCTGCGAAGCTGGGCAGGTGCGAGTGGCGATGCTGGGGCCGTTCCGGCTGCATGCGGCCGACGGCCTCCCGATCGAGGTCGGCGGCCCGCGCGTGCGCACCCTGCTGGCCAGGCTCGCGCTGGACGCCGGGCACGTGGTGCCCACCGAGACCCTGATCGCCGACCTGTGGGGCGCGCGCCAGCCCGCCGGCGCGCTCAACGCCCTGCAGTCCCTGGTGTCCCGGGCGCGACGCGTCACCGAGGTCGCGCAACCGCGCTCCGGCACCGCGGGCTACCGCCTGCCGCTCGACCGCGACGAGGTCGATGTGCACCGCTTCGACGGGCTGGTGGCGTCGGGCCGGGCGCGGTTGCGCGCCGGTGACCTCGCGGCGGCGGGCACGGCGCTGCGCGGAGCGCTCGCGCTGTGGCGGGGCGCCGCGCTGGTCGACTTCACCGACTCCCCGTTCGCGGCACCGCACATCGCGCGGCTCGACGAGACGCGGCTGGCCGCGCTGGAAGAACGCATCGACGCCGACCTGCGGCTCGGCGGGCACGGCGAGCTGATCGCCGAACTGGACGGCCTCTGCGCCCGCCACCCGCTGCGCGAACGGCTCACCGCCCTGCGGATGCGCGCGCTGCGCGCGGCGGGCCGCCGCTCCGACGCGCTCGCCGCCTACGAGGCGCACCGGGCGGACCTCGCCCACCGCCTCGGCGTCGACCCGTCCGCCGAGCTGAGCGAGCTGCACGCGACGCTGCTGCGCGGCGATCCGCACCCCGCCGCCGCTCGCGCGGCGCAGCCTGCGGAACCCGCGCCCCAGCACACCGGGCTGCCCGCCCGGCTGAGCAGCTTCGTCGGCCGCGAAGCCGAGATCGCGCAGGTCGACGAGGCCCTCGCCCGCTCCCGCCTGGTGACCCTGTTCGGCCCCGGCGGGGCGGGCAAGACCCGCCTCGCGACGGAGAGCGCCGCCGCCATCGCCGACCGCCGGGTGTGGTTCGTCGAGCTCGCCCCGGTGCGCGACGGCAGCGACCTCGCCTCCGCGGCGCTCGCCGCGCTCGGCCTCCGCGAAACCCGGCTGCTGGAGGCGCAGCACACGCCCGGAGCGGCACGCCTCGCCGACGTGCTGGCGGCCGAGCCGACCGTGCTGGTCCTGGACAACTGCGAGCACCTGATCGACGACGCGGCCGGCTTCGTGCACGACCTGCTCGGCAGGTGCCCCGAGCTGCGCGTCCTGGCCACGAGCCGGGAACCGCTCGCGCTCACCGGCGAAGAGCTGCTCCCCGTGGGCCCGCTGGCCTTGCCCGGCGACGGCACCGACCCCGCCGACTCCGCCGCGGTCCGGTTGTTCCTCGACCGGGCGAGCGCCGCCCGCCCCGATTTCGCGCTCACCGACCGCACCGCCGCCGACGTGGTCGAGGTGTGCCGCGGGCTCGACGGCATCCCGCTGGCCATCGAACTCGCCGCGGCCCGGCTGCGGTCGATGAGCCTGCCGCAGATCGCCGAGCGCCTCGACGACCGGTTCCGGCTGCTCACCGGCGGGAACCGCAGCTCGATGCCGCGGCACCGCACGCTGCGGGCCGTCGTGGAGTGGAGCTGGGATCTGCTGACCGAGCGGGAACGGCTGCTCGCCGGGCGGCTGGCGGTGTTCACCGGCGCGGTGCGCGCCGAGTCGATCACCGCCGTGTGCGGTGACGAGGCGGAGCTGCCCGCCGCGGACGTGTTCTACGTGCTCTCGTCGCTGGTGGAGAAATCGCTGGTGACCGTCGTCGAATCCGAGCAGGGCACGCGCTACCGGATGCTGGAGACGGTGCGGGCGTACTGCTGGCAGCGCTGCGCGGCCGAGGCCGATCCGCGGCGGGTGCGGGCCGCGCACCTCGCGCACTTCTTGGCGCTGGCCGAGGAAGCCGAGCCGTGGCTCTACGGCCGGGACCAGATCGACTGGATGGATCGGCTCGACGCCGATCACGACAACCTGCTGGCCGCGCTGCACTGGGCCGTCGAATCGGGCGACGCCGACAGCGGGCTCCGGCTCGGTGCGGCACTGGCCTGGTACTGGTCGATGTCCGCGCTCGACGACGACGCCGCCGCTCGGCTCGCCGCCGTCGCCGCACTGCCCGGCCCCGCGTCACCGCAGGCCAGGGCCGCTGTGGGACTCGGCAGGATGGTGGCGGACACCGGTGCGGGCTGGACGGACCGGGTCCGCGCCGCGGCCCGCGCGGCGCGCGAGACCGACGCCATGGCGCGCTACCGGCACGCGGGCCTGCTGGAGGCGGGGGCGTGGCTCATGGCCGGGGAGTTCGACGAGGTGCGCCGCGTGATCGAGCGCGCCGAGGCCCACCCGGACCCGTGGGTGCGGGCCTCGGCGATGTTCGGGCGGGCGTTCAGCGCGGAGCACAGCGGCGATCCCCGCGCCGCCGAGGAGCACATGCGCACGGCGGCGGAGGCGTTCCGGGCGATCGGCGACAGGTGGGGCAGGGCGCAGACGGTCAACAGCCTCGCCGGGTTCCGCTCGCTGCGCGGTGATCACGCGGGCGCGGTCGAGGTGCTGGAGGAGTCGGTGGACGCCGTCCGCCAGCTGCGCTCCCAGGCGGACCTGGCGCCGATCGTGCTGCGCATCGGGATGGAGCGGATCCGCGCGGGGGAGCTGGAACGGGGTCGGGCCGACCTGGAACAGGCACGCTCGATCGCGAAGCGGACCCGGCCGTGGTTCGCGGTGTGGGCGTCGGGCGGGCTGGCCGAGCAGGCGCGGCTGTCCGGCAGGCTCGACGAGGCCGAACGGCACCTGGACGAGGCGGATCAGGTGCCGGTGGACGACCACGAGCTCTCGGGCATGCGCCACGTGCTGCTGCTGCACCGCGTCCGGCTGCTGCTCGACCAGGCGCGGCCGGAGGAGGTCCCGGCGCTGCTCGCCAAGGCGCTGGAAGGCGGCTTCGGGACGCGCGACATGCCCGCCGCCGCGGCCGTGGCGGAATGCGCGGCCCGTTGGCGGCTGGAAACCGGTGATCCGCGAGGCGCGGCCCGCTGCCTCGGCCTCGCCGCCGTGCTGCGCGGCGTCCTCGACGAGGGCGACCCCGACGTCCGCCGAGTCCGGGCGGCGTTGCGGGACACGACCGCCGAGCACGCCGCGGCGTTCGACTCCGGAGCGACCCTGGACCGCGAAGCCGCCATCGCAGCCCTCCGCACGACCCTAGGCGCCACCTGAACGCCCGCCTCACCAGCCGAAGCCGCAGAGCAGCGCCCCTCCCAGCAAACCGCCCCCGGCGGGTTCCCAGCGGAGTCCCGCGCGGACAACGCTGCGGTAGAGCCCCGCGAAGAGCGAACCCCGCAGCGACCGGACCCGCCTATCGCCGAACCCGCCGTGCCGAGCGAGCCAGCGCGCCCTGCGGCGAAGCCGTGCCTCCGCGGCGTAGCCGTGCTTTGGGCTGCGGAGCACGCCTGCCTCGCGGCCGAAGGCCGTGCTTCGCGGCGTAGCCGTGCCGTGGGCGAGCGGAGCGAAGTCTGCTTTGCGGCGGAGCCGTGCCTGTATGTGCGAAGCACATGGCCCACGTCGAAAACCGGCCCACCTGCGTGTTCTCAGCCGGTCTGTCGCGAGGACGGCTTTTCCCCCGTGGCGGAGCCACTGGGAAAAAGATCCCGCAGCGAGAGACCGGCTGAGGTTCCGCCAAACGACCCCCACTCAAACCCGACGCCGATAAGCCCACATAGCCAACGGGAAGAAGACGGCGGTCAGGGCCACCATCCAGATCACCGTCGCCGTCAACGGCCCGGCGACCGGCCCGCCGATCATCAGCCCGCGGGCGGTGTCGGCGAGCTGCGTGACCGGGTTGATCTGCACCCACGTCTGCAACCAGCCGGGCATCGTCTCGGTCGGGACGAACACGTTGCTGCCCATCGTCAGCGGGAACATGAACGCCATCGCCACACCGGGCAGCGCCTGCTGGCTGCGGATCAGCATCCCGAGGAACACCGTGATCCAGCACATCGACAGCGCGAAGGCCAGCGCGACGAGGAACGCGGCGAACGCCTGCAGCGGCCCGGTCTCGATGCGGAAGCCCATCAGCGTCGCCACGCCCAGCAGCACCACGACGGACACGACGTAGCGCACGATGTCGCCGAACACGGCACCGATCAGCGGGGCGGACCGGGCGATCGGCAGGCTGCGGAAGCGGTCGAACACGCCCTTGTTGATGTCGGTGTTGAGCTGCATCCCGGTGCCGAGGCTGCCGAAGATCATGTTCATGGCCATCACGCCCGGCAGCGTCTGCTGCAGGTAGGCGCCGGTGTCCTGGGCGATCGCGCCGCCGAACAGGTACACGAACATCACCAGGAACAGGATCGGCTGCAGCGTGACGTCGAGCAGCCCCTCCGGGGACTTGCGGATCTTGAGCACGCTGCGCCCGGCCAGCGTGAGGCCGTGCCGCACGGTGCTCAGCGGTCCGATGCGCTCCCGCGGTGGCGGGGACGCCGAGGTCGAACCGGTGGAACGTTCGAGGGTGCTGGTCATGCCGCGGTCTCCTCTTCGGCGGATTTCCCGGTCAGCGCGAGGAACGCCTCGTCGAGACTGGGCAGTCGCAGGGCGAGCTCGTCGGCGGTGATCCCCGCGTCGTCGAGCCTGCGCACCAGGGTCGACAGCAGCACCGGGTCGTCCACTGGCGCGGTGATCAGGCCGCCCTCGTCGTGGGTGGCCGGTTGCGTCCCGGTGAGCTCGGCGACGATGCGCCGCACCTCGGGCACGTCCTCGGCGCCGCTGGGACGCACCTGCAGGGTCTGCTTGCCGGTGCGGCGCTTGAGCTCGTCGGCGCGGCCTTCGGCGACGACGCGGCCGTGGTCGATGACGCTGATCCGGTCCGCGAGCTGGTCGGCCTCCTCCAGGTACTGCGTGGTCAGCAGCACCGTGACGCCTTCGCCGGTGAGCGCGGTGACCATGTCCCACACCTGGTTGCGGCTGCGGGGGTCGAGGCCGGTCGTGGGCTCGTCCAGGTACAGCACCTCCGGCCTCCCGACGAGGCTCGCGGCCAGGTCCAGCCGTCGGCGCATGCCCCCGGAGTAGGTCTTGATGGCGCGCCCGCCCGCGTCGGTGAGGCCGAACCGCTCCAGCAGTTCCGCCGCGCGCGCCCGCGCGTCCCGCCGGGACAGCTCCAGCAGCCTGCCGATGAGCACCAGGTTCTCCACCCCGGTGAGCTCCTCGTCCACCGACGCGTACTGGCCGGTGAGCCCGATCCTGCGGCGCACCGCCACCGCTTCGCGGTGCAGGTCGCGACCGGCGATCGTGGCGCGCCCCGCGTCGGGCCGCAGCAGCGTGGCCAGGATGCGCACCGCGGTCGTCTTGCCGGCGCCGTTCGGCCCGAGCACCCCGAGGATGGAGCCGGTGGGTGCGGCCAGGTCGATCCCGTCCAGCGCGGTCGTCGCGCCGAAGCGTTTCACCAGGCCTTCCGCCTGGATCGCGTAGGACATGCCGCCTCCTCGATTCGTTATGCTCCCCACCATCGGGGGTATCGCTGGCAGGCCGCGCACAGCGCGCTGACAGCCCGCGTGAGCCGCGCGACACCGGGGGTGCTGGATGGACACGGCGGTGGCCGAACCCGAGATCGACTCCGCGCCGCGCCGGCGCAAGAGCGGTCTCGTCACCGCGCTGTTCGTGTTGGCGGTGCTCGGTACGGCGGGCTGGGCCACGCCCGCGTTGCTGGGTTTCGACACGGCGAACCGCTACACGATCGCGCTGGTCGCGACCTTGCAGTACGCCGTGCCGGTCGGGTCGGTGCTGACGGTGCTGGGCCTGGTGCTGCGGCGGTGGTTGACCACGCTCGTAGTCGGCCTGCTGACGGTGGTGCTGGCGATCCTGGTCCTCCCCAGGGCGATTCCGGATTCGCCGACGCCGGTGCAAGGCTCGCCGCTGCGGGTGCTGTCGGTCAACTTGTTTTTCGGGCGAGCGCAAGCGGATCGCGTCGTGGACCTGGTGCGCGACGGCCGGATCGACGTGCTCAGCCTCCAGGAGCTCACCCCGCAGGCCGTCGCCGAACTGGACCGGGCGGGCCTCGCGGAGCTGCTGCCGCACCGGGTGCTGCACAGCGGGCCGCGGGCGGACGGCACGGGGATCGCTTCGCGGTATCCGCTGCGGGAGCTCGCGCTGGTGCCGCCGACGTCGCTGGCGCAGCCGTCCGCGCTGATCGACCTGCCGGGCCCGCGCGACGTGGAGTTCGTCGCGGTGCACCCGATCTACCCGATGGGCGCGGACACCGCCGACGGCTGGTTGCGCGAGCTCACCGCGCTGCCGCGGCCGGGTGGCGCGGCGCGGGTGCTGGCGGGGGATTTCAACGCGACGCTGGACCACTCGCCGCTGCGCGCGCTGCTGGGCGGCGGTTACGCCGACGCCGCCGAGGTCACCGGCGGCGGCCTCACCCCGACCTGGGGCGCCGGGTGGATGCCGCGCGCCACCATCGATCACGTGCTGACCAGCGAAGGCCTGGTGACCCAGGACTACGCGGTGTTCGACGTGCCCGGCAGCGATCACCGCGCGGTCCGCGCCCACGTCGTGATCCCGAACTGAGCCCGATCACCCTCGGTGGTCGACCTTTCGTTCGCTTGTCCCCGGGTGAATCGATTTATCGCGAAATTGTCGCTGTTCACGCCGGGTGCAGGTGCGGTCGGAGTGGGGGCGATCTCGTTGAGCAGGGGGAATGGCGGCCGGGGTGGTCGTCGCCGTGCGTGATCATTCCCGTTCGGGTGGGTAAGTGAACCCCGGCGCTCAGAGCAGCGCGTCGATGGCGCGCAGCGCGCTCAGCGCGCCGTCCGGGATCGAGGTGCCGCGGCCGTGGCGGACCTCCGGTTCCCGCGGGTTGATGCGGATCAGCGCACCGGAGGCGGCCGAGGCCAGCTCCGCGTGCCTGCGCACCGTCGGCACCGCCGTCCCCGCGCCGAGCTCCACCACCACGAGCCGAGCCGCCCGCAGCGACCGCCGCCACGCCTGCAGCTCGTCCAGCCGGGGCTGCGCGTGGCCGGGCACCCAGTCCCGGTCGCCGAACATCAGGATGTTCGGCCGCGCCGTTCCGCCGCAGTTCCGGCAGGCGGGCAGCGGTGACCGCGCGCGCATCGTCGCCGCGTCGACGGGCACCGAGACGTCGTCGGCGGGCCACACGTCGTCGGTGCACGGCTCCAGGCACTGCAGGTGGTGAATGCTGCCGTGGCACTCGGCGACGTGCTCCGGCGCGAACCCCGCCAGCTGGAACCCGCCGTCGACGTTCGAGGTGAACACCCGAGCCCCGCGCGGCATCCGCTCCGCCCAGCGCCGCAGGACCTCGAAGCCCGCGTGCGGCACCGTCTCCCGGTACAGCCCCAGCCGGTGCCCGTAGAAGCCCCAGGCCAGCTCGGGGTCCTCGGCGAAGTGCACCGGGTCGGCGACTTCCGCGAAGCTCAGCCCGAGCCGCTCGTACGGCGGGTAGGCCCGCCAGAAACCGGTGTCGCCGCGGAAGTCGGGCAGGTCGGAGTCGACGCCCATCCCGGCTCCGGCGCACACCAGCAGCGCCTCCGCCTCGGAGATCGTCTTCGCCGCGGCGGCGACGGATTCCGAACTCACCGCCCGGTGCTCCTCATCGTTCGTTCCGGCGGGCGCCGCGCCCATCTCATCGGCCGGCGCGGTGCTCACCTGCGCGTCACGCGTCCTTGTGCTTCTCCTGCACGACCTCGAACTCCAGCAGGTTCGAACCGGTGGCGACGGTGTTCTTGTGCTCGCCGGTGTGCGCGGCCTTCGCCGGGCCCTGCGCCCAGTTCTGGAAGTCCTCCTCGGACTCCCACTTCGTGTAGACGAAGTACCGGTTTTCGCCCTCGACGGGGCGCAGCAGCTCGAAGCCGAGGAAACCGGGTGAGTCCTCGACCGAGCCGTGCCGACCGGCGAACCGCTTCTCCAGCTCGGGGCCGGAGCCCTCGGGGACCTCGATCGCATTGATCTTCACAACAGCCATGTACCCAGCCTACGGATACCGCCGGGAGGTGGACAGCAGCGCGGCGGCGGAGCCCACCGGTCGGGACGCGCCCGGCTCACAACTCGATCTGCGGGTGCAGCCTGCCGATGGTCCACGTCCGATGCCGCAGCACCACCAGCGACGTGATCAGCAGGAACCCGACCAGCACACCGCCCAGCACGATCGCGTCCCAGATCAGGTGCTGCTGCTCCCCGCCGGTGAACGCCACCCGCAGCCCGTCGACGAGGTAGCTCATCGGCAGCGCCGAGTGCACCGCCTGGATCGGTGCCGGAGCGGTCTCCAGCGGGTACAGCCCGCCGGAGGCGGTGATCTGCACCAGCAGCAGCGCCAGCGACACCAGCCCGCCGACCGCGCCGAACGCGGCGCGCAGGGCGTGGTTGATCGCGGTGAACGCGGCGGCCCCCAACGCGGTCAGCCCCACCGCGGCGGGCAGGTCCACCGGATCCAGTCCCAGCGCCAGGTCCATCGCGCCGAGCAGCACCAGGCCGCCGATCACCCCCAGCGCCGCCGCCGGGAGCCAGCCGCCGACCGCGACCGACAGCGGATTCGTGCGCCCGCCCAGCGCGCGCTGGTTCAACGGCGTGAACAGCAGGTACGCGAACAACCCGAACACCCACAGCGCGATCGCGAAGAACAACGGCGCCACCCCGCGGCCGTACACGTCGGCGGAGTTCAGCGTCGTGGCCCGGACCACCGACGGCGTGCCCAGCTCGGAGGAGGCCCGCGCGACCTCCGTCGGCCCGGCGGGGGGCATCCGGTCGAGGCTGTCCCGCACTTGATCGGCGAGCCGACGCGCGCCGTCATTGAGCTGGCCCGAACTCGTCTGCGCCACCCCGATGTTCGCGACCAGCGTGTTCACGCCGTGGGTGAGTCCGCCGACGCCGCCGGTGAGTTCCGCCGAACTCAGCCGCAACCGCGTCGCGGGCTCGTCGATGTCGCTGACGTCCTGCTGCAGCGGCTCCAGCTCGTCGCGCAGCGCCAACGCCCGGTCCTGCGTGTCGGCGGCGCTGCCCAGCGCGTCCGCCGCCGCGTCGTGGACGCTGGTCGTGGTGGCGGCGAGCCGGCGCGCGTCGGCCAGCGCGGACCGGTACAGCGGATCGCCGCGCAGCTCGGGATGCCGGTTCGCGAGCTGCGCCAGCGTCCCCGCGGAACGTTCCGCTTGGCGCTGCGCCGCCGCCGTGCCGCCGGTGACCGCGTTGAGGTCGCGCACCGTCGCGCCGCTGGTGTCCAGCAGCGCCTCGGTGGTGGCGGGCAGCCGCCGCCCGGTGAACTCGGTGATCGACGACAGCCGCTGGTCGAGCTGCGCGGAGGCGCCCGCGATGTCGCGCACCCCGCCGGAGACCCGGCCGGTGCCTTCCCGCACTCCGGTGAGCCCCCGCGCCAGCGCCCCCGTGCTCTGCTTGTTCAGCTGGGTGCCCTGCACCAGCTGCTCGGAGATCTCCGAGGCGGTGCCGAGCTTGCCGCGGACCTCGCCGAGATCCCCGTACAGCCCCCGCGCGTAGGCGGCGTAGGCGGCGGCGTTGATCTGGTTCTGCAGCTCGTAGCGCGCCGTGTCGGCCATGATCCCCGCCAGGTGGCCGTTGGCGTCGTTCCTGGTCAGCAATACCGCCGGGCGCTGCGGGGCGCTGCGCGTCGAGTTCGCGAGCCGGGTGCTGAAGTCCTGCGGGACCTGGATGGTGAAGTAGTAGCGGCCCTGCTCCAGCCCGCTGCGGGCGGTCTTCGGGTCGACGAAGTGCCACTGGAAGGTGTCGGTGGTGCGCAGCTGCTGGACGAACTGCTCGCCCGCGTTGACCTGCTCGCCGTTGTGGTCGGCGGGCCGATCGGAGTTGACCACCGCGACCGGCATCTCCGACATCCGGCCGTAGGGGTCCCAGTTCGACCACAGCAGCAGCGCCCCGTACAGCAGCGGGATGAGGATCAGCACCGCGGGCGCGAACCTGCGCCACGGGCCGCGGAACCGGCGCAGCTCCAGCCAGGCGAGGTAGATCGCCTTCATCGGACGTCCTCGCCGGTGGCGGTGCTGAACAGCGGCAGCCCGGTGGTGTCGTCGCCGAAGTCGACGATGTTGTACGGCAACCGGATCAGCACGTCGGCTTCGGAAGTGGGTTCGGTCGAGCTGGCCAGCACGGTGATGCCCGTGTCGGCCACGGCCCGCAGCGCCGACCACACCCGGTTGCGCCCGGAGGGAAGCAGCCCGGCGACGACGTCGTCCACCAGAATCCCCGGCGGCTCACCGGCGGTGGCCAGCGCGATCGCCAGCAGCAGCCGGTCGTCCGGGTACAGCTCGTCGATCAGCGCGGCGCGGTCCACGTCCAGGCCGAGCGCCGCCATCGCCCGGTCCACGGCGCGTGCGGTGACCCGCGAGGTGACCCGGCGTTCGCGGATGGCTTCGCGGACCCGCAGCCTGCCCTCCAGCTCGAACCCGGGGGAGAGCCGCGCGGGGATGATGGCCCGCCGCACCAGGCTCGCGCGGCGCGGGGCGTCGTCGATCTCGATGCGGCCCGCGACGATCTTCAACCGGCCGGACAGCGCGAGCAGCAGCGAGGTGCGGCCGGTGCCGCCTTCGCCGAGGATCACCGCGAGTTCGCCGGGGTACACGCGCGCGTCGACGTTCTCGAAGACGATGCCCTCCGGGCCGGTGGCGGTGATCCCGCGCGCCACGATGCTCACGCCGTCGACATCCATCTCGCTCCTCACACCGCGTGACAGGCTGCCGGTCCAAAGTGGCCCCTCACCTGGGCAAGAGCAACTCGGGACGATACCCGCAGTAGTCCACTGTGGATGGAGTGAGTGCGCTGGTCGAAGGGCTGGAACGGCCGTGCCGCGCAGGGGCGGGAAGGCGGTTCCGGATCACCCGTTCCGGGGCTTGCCCGACCGGCCCGCGTCAGCGCGAGACGAGGACCTCCGGCTCGCCGCCGCGGGAATCGAGCACCGCGACCTCGGACACCGCCGCCCGCACCGGGGAGGTCGAGCGCAACGCCGCGAACCCGGCCGTGAGCTGCTCCCCGCTCAGCACCGGGGTGAGCGCGCAGTGCGGGATCCAGGCGCCGGGGAAGTGGTACGCCGACGGGTTCGCCACCTTGCCCGCCAGCACGTCGTGGACCGCCGAGTGCACCGCCAGCAGCTCCGCGTCCACCACGGCGGTCAGCAGCAGCACCGCGTCCTCACCGGGGAACGTGCCCAGCGTGTAGAACCACAGGTCCGGGAGGAACAGCGCGCCGAGCTCCGCGCGCAGCGCCTTGCGGGTGCCCGCCGGGATGGTGCTCGCCGCGGCCAGCGCCACGCTCGGGCGCCCCTCGGTCACCGGAACTCCCGCCGCCGCCACGGAATCGCGCAGCGCGCCCAGCCTGGTCTCGGTCGCGTCGTCGAAGAGCACGGTCAGCGTCTGCGCCACGGTTCGCTCCGTTCGGGTCGGTCAGTGCTCGCCGGGCAGCGCGAACCGGCCGTCCGCGGTCTGCTCCAGCAATCCGTCCACCAGCAGCGAATCCAGGCAGCGGTCGCGCTGCCCGGCGTCGGACCACGCGGCGTCGAGGAGTTCGCGGGTGACCGGGCCTTCCGAGCCGCGCAGCACGTCGAGCAGCTTGCCGCGCACCTGCCGGTCGGTCCCGGCGAACTTCTGGACCTTCTTCGGCGGTCCCGCGTACGCCGGCCGACCGGCGTGCTGCCACGCGCAGTCCGCCGCGATCGGGCAGCGCTCGCACGCGGGGGAGCGGACCGTGCACACCACCTGGCCGAGTTCCATGAGCGCCGCGGACAGCCGCGCCGCGCCGGTGTCGTCGGTGGGCAGCAGCGCGTCCACGTCGGCCAGGTCGCGCTTGGTCGAGGGCGGTCCCGCGTCGCCCGCGCCGTGCACCGCGCGGGCCACGACGCGGCGGACGTTCGTGTCCACCACGGGGGCGCGCAGGCCGTAGGCGAACGCCGCCACCGCGCGCGCCGTGTAGGCGCCGATGCCCGGCAGCGCCAGCAGGGTGTCCACATCGGACGGAACGACGTCGCCGTGGCTCGCCGCGATCGCCCCCGCGGCCTCGTGCAGCCGCAGCGCCCGGCGCGGGTAGCCGAGCTTGCCCCAGGCGCGCAGCATCTCGGCCTGCGAAGCGGCGGCGAGGTCGGACGGCCGCGGCCAGCGCGCCATCCACTCCTGCCAGATCGGCGCGACGCGGTTGACCGGCGTCTGCTGCAGCATGGTCTCGCTGACCAGCACGCCCCAGCCGGTGACGCCGGCCGCGCGCCACGGCAGCGGGCGGGCTTCGGCTTCGAACCAGTCGATCAGTTCGGTGGGGTCCCAGGCGATCGTCGTCATCTCGGCTCCGATCCTGCCAGCACGCGACCGGGCCGGTACCGGCACCCTCGGGCCCGCGCAAGATCACTCGAAGGGGTTACTCGGAGCCACTGATCATCCGGATCAATGCACCTGATCGGGTGCGCTCGCGTTGGGCTTTTCGGCGGTATCGCCGGGTTAGTGTCGGATCGTGCTGGACCCCATCGGACCGCTTCCCCGCGAGGTGTACTGGCGGCGCCGCGCCCTGGCGATCGGCGCGATCTTGCTGGTCATCGCCCTGGTGCTGTGGGGGGTCGCCATCCTGGCAGGCGCCCTGGCTCCGGAGCGCACCGCCGCCGAGCCCGCCCCGCAGGCCGCGCCGCCGCCGGCGCAGCCGCACGGCCCCCCGGCTCCGGCCGCACCGCCGCCCCCGCCGCCGTGCGCCGACCAAGACCTGCGGCTCGCCGCCGAGCCGGTCGACGACAGCTACCCGGCGGGCGAGCCGATCGCGCTGCGCATGGTCCTCACCAACGCGAGCTCGAAGTCCTGCGTGCGGGACACCAACCGCATGCTCCGCGAAATCGTCGTGTCCACATCGGACGGAACCCGGTTCTGGTCGAGCAACGACTGCCAGGTCGAATCCACCAACGAGACCCCGCTGCTCGAACCGGGCGAGTCGGTCCGCAACGAGATCGAGTGGACCGGCGTCTCCTCCACCCGCGACGCCACCCCGAAGCAGTGCGCCGCCGAGCACGACACCGCCGTCGCGGGCGACTACGTCGTCGGAGCCCGCCTGGAAGGCCTGATCAGCCAGCCGGTCCCGTTCAAGATCACCGGCTGACCGCCCGCCTTGATCTCGGCCTGAGCAGCGGGTCGCGCAGCGGCTCCGCCGCTTACAAGTGGAACGACCAACGACGTCGCTCACCTGGAAAGAAGAGATCAAAGGCAGGCAGTGGGGTTCCGCCGCCCGGCCCGCCGCTCAAGCCGGGATCAGGGACGGTCGGTCAGAGGTAGTGGTCCGTGGTGGAGGCGTCGGCGAGCCGGATGAGGGCGTCGCGGATGAGGCGAGCGCGGGACTCGTCGACGTGCTCCACCGCGCACAGCTGCGCCACGTCGGCCGCCAGCAGCGCGCGCAGCGAACCGAACTCGGCCACGAGCGCCCTCCTGACCGCGGCCGGGAGCCGCGGAACCCGCGCCAGCAGCCGGTAGCCGCGCGGACGCAGCTGCTCCTCCAGGTCCTCGGTCCCGCCCGGATAGCCGAAGGCCTGGGCCACCGCCGTCAGGTCCAGCAGCGCCGTCGCGTCCAGCTTCGCCAATGCCGCGTCGACCTGCTCCGTGCTGGGCACCCCGCCCGCCGTCGGCAGGTACTCCTGCACGACCAGCTCCCGGTCCACGTCGATGCCGCCCACCAGCTCGTCCAGCTGCAGCTCGATGAGGCGGCCGTCGCGGCCCAGCTCGATCACGGCGCCCTCGATCTCGTCGGAGATGCGGCGCACCATCTCCAGCCGCTGCACCACGGTCATCGCGTCCCGCAGCGTCACCGAGTCCACGACCTCCAGCGCGGACAGCGCGTGCGTCACCTCGGCGAGCCGCGCGGTGTAGCGCTCCAGCGTGGCCAGCGCCTGGTTCGCGCGGGAGAGGATCTCCGGTGAACCGGACAGCACGTGCCGGTGGCCGTGGATGTACACGCTGATCAGGCTCATGGACTGGCTCACCGAGATGACCGGGTGGCCGGTGTGGATGGCGGTGCGTTCCGCGGTGCGGTGCCGGGTGCCGGACTCGTCGGTGGGGATCGTCGGGTCCGGGACCAGCTGCACGTTCGCACGCAGGATGCGCGTCGCGTCCGTGGACAGCACCACCGCACCGTCCATCTTGGACAACTCGCGGAGCCGGGTGGCGCTGAACTCGACGTCCAGCCGGAAACCGCCGTCGCAGATCGACTCC
The DNA here is from genome assembly GCF_053592695.1 of Saccharopolyspora sp. NPDC002578. NCBI lineage: Bacteria > Bacillati > Actinomycetota > Actinomycetes > Pseudonocardiales > Pseudonocardiaceae > Saccharopolyspora > Saccharopolyspora sp. NPDC002578. The sequence goes on from NZ_JBSFWJ010000066.1 coordinate 27,014, forward strand.
ACCGTCCGGTCGTGGCCCAGCACGACCAGCCCACCGGTGCGCCCGCGCAGGATGCGCTCCAACGCGTCGCGCAGCGCCGTGCCGGGTGCCAGCCACGCCAGCGTGGCGCGCAGCTGCTCGGGATGGACGCTTTCCGCCACCTGTCCTCCCCGGCTCGGAATCAGCGGGACCGCAGCGACTTCAGCGCGGTCTGCAGGTCCGGCACCACCGTCGCCTTGATGCCCGGCGGAAGCCGGCCCGAGTCCGGCGGCACCAGCGCCCGGTCGAAGCCCAGCCGCGCCGCCTCCGCGAGGCGCCGCCCCACCGCGCTCACCCGGCGGATCTCCCCGGCCAGTCCGACCTCGCCGATCACCACCATGTTCGGCGGCAGCGGCACGTCCAGCGAGGAGGAGGCGATGGCCAGCGCCACGGCGAGGTCCGCCGCGGGTTCGGTGACCTTCATGCCGCCGACCGTCGCGGCGAAGACCTCCTTCTCCCCGGTGCGGATGCGGCCGCGCTTGTCCAGCACCGCCAGCGTCATCGACACCCGGGCCGAGTCCAGCCCGCTGACCGCGCGGCGGGGGATCTGCATCTGCGTGGGCGCGACCAGCGCCTGCACCTCGGCCAGCAGCGGGCGCTTGCCCTCGACCATCACGGTGACCGCGGTGCCGGGCACCGCCGCCTCCTGCCGGTTCAGGAACAGGCCGGACGGGTCGGTGACCTCGGCGATGCCGTCGTCGCGCTGCTCGAAGCAGCCGACCTCGTCGGCCGGGCCGAACCGGTTCTTGATGCCGCGCAGCATCCGCAGCGAGGAGTGCCGGTCGCCCTCGAAGTTGAGCACCACGTCCACCAGGTGCTCCAGCGCGCGCGGCCCGGCGACGGCGCCGTCCTTGGTCACGTGCCCCACCAGGACCACCGGCAACCCGCGTTCCTTCGCCAGCGCCACCAGCCCGGAGGTGACCGCGCGCACCTGCGTCACGCCGCCGGGGGTGCCGTCCACGTCGGGGGACTGCACGGTCTGCACCGAGTCCACGATCAGCAGGCCCGGCTTGATCTGCTCGACGTGGCCGAGCACCGCGGACAGGTCGTTCTCCGACCCCAGGAACAGCTCCGGGTCCAGCGAGTCGGTGCGCTCCGCGCGCAGCCGCACCTGGCCCGCGGATTCCTCACCGGTGATGTACAGCGACGGGCCGCCGGTGCGGGCCGAAGCCCAGCGGTGCGCGACCTCCAGCAGCAGGGTCGACTTGCCGACGCCGGGCTCACCCGCGAGCAGCATCACCGCGCCGGGCACGATGCCGCCGCCGAGCACCCGGTCCAGCTCCGCGATGCCCGTCGGCACCGCTCGCGCCGAGTCGAGGTCGACCTCGCCGATCGGGCGGGCGGAGGTCGACGGCGTCGCCGGGGCCATCTTCGCGAGCGCGGGCTTGGCCGGGGCGGCCTCGTCCATCGTGTTCCACTCGTGGCACTTCGGGCAGCGGCCGACCCACTTCGCGACCTCGTGACCGCATTCGGCGCAGCGGAAGGCGGGCCGGGCGGCGCGGGTGTTCTTGGGAGGCACGATCGCGAGGCTATCCGGCAGCCCCGACGCGCCACGGTCCGACACACGCCCGCGTGTCGGACCGAGGCTGCGACCTGCCGGAACGGGCCCGGACATGCCGAAGGCCGCCCGAAGGCGGCCTCGGCTTCGACGGCTGAGCGCCGGAGATCAGTGGTGCGATTCCTCGCCACCGGTGTCGGGGCGCGGCGTGGAGTCCTCGCCGATCGGCACCTGCACGGTCAGCGGACCGGCCTTCTCGAACACGAAGGTCACCGGGATCGTCACGCCGGGCGTGATGTCCTGGGTGAGGCCCTTCAGCGTGATCGAGACCTCGCGCTGCTGGGTGCCGCTCGCGTGCGCGTTGTCCGCGCCGTAGGCGTGCAGCGCGGTCCGCGAGGGCAGCGTCCGCTCCTTGCCGACCTCGACCGAGCCCGCGAAAGTGCTGTTGACCTGCACGAGGCGGTCCAGCTCGCCGGTGTCGTTGATCAGCACGCCCGCGAGCGGGGCGGACGAACCGGCGGCGTAGCGGGCGCCGCTCTCGGGGAAGGACAGCGTCGCGTTGCGGACGCCGATGCCGTTGGCATCGCCGCTGCCGCCTGGGACGGCGGCGACCTGCGTGTCGGTCTCGGTGACCTGACCCGCGCTGCAGCCGGCGAGTGCGACGACGGCACCCAGGCCGAGGGCGGCCGAGGTCAACCGCACGCGAAAGGTGTGGTGCTGAGGGCGGCTCACGGTGGCAGTGTCCTTCCTGATAGCCGGACGACCGCGATGGAGCTTAATGGTCCGGTTCTCGTGACCAGTAGGCAGACCCCACATCGGTTCCCGATCCCGGGTCGTGAACCGTGTTCGGAGGGTGTCCACAGTGGATCAAACGGGGGCGCCGGCTACCCTCCGGATGCACGCCCGGAGGCTGTTTGTCAACCCCCGATCGCGTCCTGACCTGCGACGACACGCGGGAGCCGGTCGAGGCTCGGTTGCCGCGCATGCTAAGCTGGGCGCAGCGAAAGGGGCAGAGGACACATGGTTTTCAAGGTCGGAGAGACCGTCGTCTACCCGCATCACGGCGCCGCGCTCATCGAAGCAATAGAGACCCGTGTGATCAAGGGCGAGGAAAAGCAGTACCTCGTCCTCAAGGTCGCGCAGGGTGATTTGACCGTTCGCGTTCCCGCTGACAACGCCGAGATCGTCGGTGTTCGGGACGTCGTCGGTCAAGAGGGTCTCGATCGCGTCTTCGATGTGCTGCGTGCCCCGCATACCGAGGAACCGACGAACTGGTCCCGGCGGTACAAGGCCAACGTGGAGAAGCTCGCCTCCGGCGATGTGAACAAGGTGGCCGAAGTGGTGCGCGACCTCTGGCGGCGCGAGAAGGACCGTGGCCTGTCCGCGGGTGAGAAGCGCATGTTGGCTAAGGCGAGGCAAATACTGGTCAGCGAATTGGCACTGGCCGAAGGAACCGACGAGGGCAAGGCCGAGTCCCTGCTGGACGAAGTTCTCGCCACGGCGGTGTGATCGGCGGGTCCTGCTCAACGTGAACGTGGTGGCTCTCGTTCCGGCTGCCGGGCGCGGTGTGCGCCTCGGAGCCGGAATGCCGAAAGCGCTGGTCCCGGTATCGGGTGAATCCCTGCTGGTGCGCGCGGTCCGCGGTCTGCTTGACTCCGGCCGCGTGCACCGCGTGGTCGTCGCGGCTCCTCCCGACCAGGTGGAGGTCGTGGAACGCGATCTCGGCGAGTTCGATCCGGCCGTGGTGCACGTGGTGCCCGGTGGCGCGGATCGCACCGAGTCGGTCCGGCTCGCGCTCGCGGTCGCCGAACGCGTGGTGCCCGATGCCGATGTGGTGCTCGTGCACGACGCGGCGCGTGCGTTCACCCCGGCCGTCGTCATCACCGACGTGGTGGACGCCGTGCGCGCAGGTGCCTCCGCGGTGATCCCGGTGCTCCCGGTCGCCGACACGATCAAGCAGGTCGACGCGGGCGGCGCGGTCACCGCCACCGTGGACCGCTCGCAGCTGCGCAGCGTCCAGACCCCGCAAGGCTTCAGCCTCGACGTGCTGCGCGCCGCCTACGACGCGGCGGGCGACGCCGCCACCGACGACGCCGGGCTCGTCGAACGCATCGGTGGCGAGGTGCGCACCGTGCCCGGCCACCCGCACGCGTTGAAGATCACCACCGCGTTCGACTTGGCGGTCGCCGAGTCGGTGCTGGCGGTCGAACCGATCGGAGAACCCCGGTGACCGCACCACTGCCGAAGATCGGGCAGGGCGTCGACGTGCACCCCGTGGAAGCCGGCCGCGAGTGCTGGATCGCCGGGCTGCTGTGGCCCGGAGTCGACGGGTGCAGCGGGCACTCCGACGGCGACGTCGCCTCGCACGCGCTGTGCGACGCGCTGCTCTCGGCGGCGGGCCTCGGCGACCTGGGCGCCGTGTTCGGCACCGGCGACGACCGGTGGGCCGGGGCGCACGGCGCTGAGCTGCTCACCGAAGTGCTCTCCCGGATCACCGCGGCCGGATATCAGGTCGGCAACGCCACGGTCCAGGTCATCGGCAACGCGCCGCGCATCGGCAAGCGCCGGGACGAGGCGCAGCGGGTGCTCTCCGACGTGCTCGGGGCCCCGGTGTCGGTGTCCGGCACGACCAGTGACGGGCTCGGGCTGACCGGACGCGGCGAGGGCGTCGCCGCGGTGGCTACCGCATTGCTCTTCTCGGTGGCTTGACCTGCGGATTCGGTTAATTCCGCGCCACCAGGGGGATAAGTCGGGGAAAGCTCGGGGTGCGCACCCTGGCCGTGGCGCTCACCCGGGGTCATGCTCGACCCATGGTGATCGAACGCAATCGCTGGGTGCGCAGGACCGTGGTCGGTCAGCCCTTGATCGCTTGGCCCTGCTCGATGCTGCTGTGGGCGGGTGGCGGTCCCGCCGCGCTCAGCCTCGCCGCCGTCGTCCTCTGGATCAGCACCGCCTCGTGCGTGTTCGGCATCGTCGCGCCGATGTACCGGGACGACGCCGGGCACTGCTGAGCGGGTGGTGAGCGCCGCGACCGGTCGCGGCGTGAGATCGGCCGCGATCTGCGGACCATGCCGGTCGCGGCCAGTACGGTGGGTTCCGTGAGCTTGCGCGCGGTGTTCTTCGACTACTCCGGCACGTTGTTCCGCTTGGAACAGGACGAGACCTGGCTCGCCGGGCTCACCGGCGGCAGCGGGGATCCGCTGGACTTGGAGGCGCAGACGGAACTGCTGCGCAGGCTCACCGCGCCGACCGGCAACTCGGTGCGGATGGAACCGGAGTTCCTGGACGCCTGGGAGCAGCGCGACCTCGACCCCGCGATGCACCGCAAGTCGAACCTCGAAGTGCTGCGGTTGTCCGGAGTCGGCACCTCGGAGCAGGCCGAGGCCCTCTACGGCCGGCTCGTCGACCCGCTGTCCTGGACGCCCTACCCGGACACCGCGCAGGTGCTGCGCGACCTGCGCGAAGCGGGCGTGCTGATCGGAGTGATCAGCAACACCGCGTTCGACATCCGCCCGGCGTTCGCGAAGCTCGGCGTGCTGGACCTCGTCGACGAGTACCTGATGTCCTACGTCGAAGGCGTGATCAAGCCGGACCCGAAGCTGTTCCTGCGCGCCTGCGAGCGGATCGGCGTGGCGCCGGAGGAAGCGCTCATGATCGGCGACAGCGAGGAGGCCGACGGCGGGGCCGCCGCGGTCGGCTGCGCGGTGTCCATCGTGGAACCGCTGCCCACCGCGCAACGACCGGATGCGCTGCTCGCGGCGGTCGCCGAGCACGGCGTGCTGCCCGCGCCCACGACCGGAGCATGATCGGCTGAGCCCGCTCCGAGACGGTCCGACCAGGAGAGCGCCGCTAGCCAAGCCTTGACGAGAAGCCCCCTGTCGTGGTTCACGATCGAGGTATCCCCGTACCATCGAGGCGTGAGCCTGCACCTGCATGACACCGCGACCCGCACGACGCGCGAATTCCACCCGCGCTGCGACGGAGTGGCGTCGATCTACGTCTGTGGGGCCACCGTGCAGGGCGTGCCGCACATCGGCCACGTGCGCAGCGGGCTCAACTTCGACGTGCTGCGCCGCTGGCTGCTGCGCACCGGGTACGACGTGCGGCTGGTCCGCAACGTCACCGACATCGACGACAAGATCATCAACAAGGCCGACGAGGCGGGCCGCCCCTGGTGGGAGTGGGCCGCCACGCACGAGCGCGCCTTCGAGAAGGCCTACGACCAGCTCGGCTGCCTCCCGCCGTCGGCGCTGCCGCGCGCGACCGGGCACATCGGCCAGATGGTGGAGCTGATCCAGCGGCTCGTCGACAAGGGCCACGCCTACTGCGCGGGCGGCGACGTCTACTTCTCCGTCGGCTCCTTCAGCGAGTCCTACGGGCGGCTGTCCGGCCAGCGCCTCGACGAAGTGCAGCAGGGCGAGGCCGCGGCGGGCGGCAAGCGCGACCCGCGCGACTTCACGCTGTGGAAGGCCGCGAAGCCCGGCGAGCCGAGCTGGCCGACGCCGTGGGGCGACGGCCGCCCCGGCTGGCACCTGGAGTGCTCGGCGATGGCCACCTACTACCTGGGCGGCGAGTTCGACATCCACGGCGGCGGCCTGGACCTGGTGTTCCCGCACCACGAGAACGAACTCGCGCAGTCCAACGCCGCCGGCGACCCCTTCGCGCGGTACTGGCTGCACAACGCCTGGGTGACCATGAGCGGCGAGAAGATGTCGAAGTCGCTCGGCAACACCATGAGCATTCCCGCGGTGCTGCAGCGCGCCCGCGCCAGCGAGCTGCGCTACTACCTGGTCGGCCCGCACTACCGCTCGACGCTGGAGTTCTCCGAGGAAGCGCTGCAGGAAGCGGTGGCGACCTACCGGCGCATCGAATCCTTCGTGCGCCGCGTCGCCCAGCGCACCGGCGGCGTGGAACCCGGCGAAGTGCGCCCCGAGTTCGCGGCGGCGATGGACGACGACCTGTCCACCCCGCAGGCGCTCGCGGCCGTGCACACCGCGATCCGCGAGGGCAACGCCGCGCTCGACACCGGTGACGACCAGGTCGCGCGCACCGCCGCGGCCTCGGTGCGCGCCATGACCGATGTGCTCGGCCTGGACCCCCTCGCCCCGCAGTGGGCCGAGGAATCAGGTGCCGACGACGCCGCGCGCCGAGCACTGACAGAGCTGGTGGACGGCCTGCTGGAGCAGCGGCAGAAGGCTCGGGCGGAGCGCGACTTCGCCACCGCCGACCTGCTGCGGGACCGGCTGCTGGCTTCCGGCGTCGCCGTCGAGGACACACCCGACGGTCCGATGTGGACACTCAAGGACGGGTGACGAACGTTGGCAGGCAACGACAAGCGCCGTGGGGCGACCCGCAAGCCGGGCTCCAAGAAGGGGATGGTGAAGGGCTCCGGCGGCCAGCGTCGCAAGGGGCTCGAAGGCAAAGGCCCGACGCCGAAGGCCAAGGACCGCGTCCCGCACCCCGCGAAGAAGCGGGCCGACGCGGCCAAGGCGAAGACCGAACAGCAGAACCGCAGGCAGCGCGAGCAGCGTGAACTGCCGGAACTGGTCGCCGGGCGCAACCCCGTCGCCGAATGCCTCCGCGCCGGCGTCCCGGCCACCGGGCTGTACGTGGCGCAGGGCATCGACACCGACGACCGGGTCAAGGACGCCGTGCGCAACGCGTCCGACAAGGGCATCTCCGTGCTCGACGTGCCCCGCACCGAACTCGACCGGATCACCGGCGGCGCGCTGCACCAAGGCGTCGCCCTGCAGGTGCCGCCGTACAAGTACGCGCACCCCGAGGACGTGCTCACCCACGCCCAGGACTCCGGCATGCCACCGCTGCTGGTGGCGCTGGACGGAGTGACCGACCCGCGCAACCTCGGAGCGGTCATCCGCTCCGCCGCCGCGTTCGGCGCGCACGGCGTGATCCTGCCGCAGCGGCGCAGCGCCGGAATCACCGCAGTCGCGTGGCGCACCAGCGCGGGCACGGCCGCGCAACTGCCCGTGGCGATGGCGGTCAACCTGACCCGGACGCTCAAGGACCTCAAATCCGAAGGCCTGATGGTCATCGGGCTCGACGCCGACTCCGACATCACCTCCGACGAGCTGGAACTGGCCACCGGGCCGCTCGTCGTCGTCGTCGGATCGGAAGGGCGCGGACTGTCCCGGCTGGTGCGGGACACCTGCGATCAGACGGTGTCCATCCCGATGGCGGGGCAGGTGGAGTCGTTGAACGCTTCTGTTGCTGCGGGGGTTGTACTTTCCGAAGTAGCCCGCCGCCGTCGGACCCGTACTTTTTCCCGCTGAGACTGCCCGCCCGGTCTTTTTGTTCGGGTGGTGGGGTGGCGGAACCTCAGCTGCTTCCTCGCTGCGGGATCTTTTTCCCGAGTGGCTCCGCCACGAGGGAAAAAGCTGTCCTCGCGAGGAAGCAGCTG